>JASLDK010000435.1 GCA_030145945.1 Nocardioides sp. | reverse complement strand
ACGTTGCGGCGGACCTCGATGGCGCGTTCGCGGCCGGGTCCGGTGAGCTGCTCGTTGGTGGTGTCGGTCATCGCACTCACGCCTCCCCCTGGATGGTGAAGATCACTGCATCGATCTCGTCGGGCTTGACCAGCACGTCGCGCGCCTTCGAACCCTCGCTGGGCCCGACCACGCCGCGGCTCTCGAGGATGTCCATCAGACGTCCGGCCTTAGCGAAGCCGACCCGCAGCTTGCGCTGCAGCATCGAGGTGGAGCCGAACTGTGTCGACACGACGAGCTCGATGGCCTGGACGACCAGGTCCATGTCGTCGCCGATGTCGTCGTCGAGGACCTTGTTGGCCGCGGCGGGCGCTGTGACGTCCTCGCGATAGTTGGGCTCGAGCTGGCCCTTGCAGTGCTTGACGACCTGCTGGATCTCGGGCTCGCTGACCCACGATCCCTGCACGCGGATCGGCTTCGAGGCACCCATCGGCAGGAACAGGCCGTCGCCCTGCCCGACGAGCTTCTCGGCACCGGGGGTGTCGAGGATGACCCGGCTGTCGGCGAGGCTGGAGGTCGCGAACGCCAGTCGGGAGGGGACGTTCGCCTTGATCAGACCGGTGACGACGTCGACCGATGGACGCTGGGTCGCGAGCACCAGGTGGATGCCGGCGGCGCGGGCGAGCTGGGTGATCCGGACGATCGAGGCCTCGACGTCGCGCGGCGCCACCATCATCAGGTCGGCGAGCTCGTCGACGATGACCAGGAGGTAGGGGTACGGCGTCAGGGTGCGCTCGCTCCCCGGCGGCACCTCGACCTTCCCCTCCCGCACGGCCTTGTTGAAGTCGTTGATGTGGCGGAACCCGAAGTTGGCGAGGTCGTCGTAGCGCATGTCCATCTCGCGGCACACCCATTCGAGGGCCTCGGCGGCCTTCTTGGGGTTGGTGATGATCGGCGTGATCAGGTGCGGCACGCCCTCATACGCGTTGAGCTCGACCCGCTTCGGGTCGACCATGATCATCCGCACCTCGTCGGGCGTGGAACGCATCAGGACCGAGGTGATCATCGAGTTGATGAAGCTCGACTTCCCGGATCCGGTGGCACCGGCGACCAGCAGGTGCGGCATCTTCGCCAGGTTGGCGACGACGAAGCCACCCTCGACGTCCTTGCCGAGACCCGCGATCAGCGGACTGTGGTCGTTGCGGGCGACATTGGACCGCAGCACGTCGCCGAGGGAGACGATCTCCTTGTCGGAGTTGGGGATCTCGACACCCACCGCGGACTTGCCGGGGATGGGGCTCAGGATCCGCACGTCCTCGGATCCGACCGCATAGGAGATGTTGCGCTGGACGCCGAGGATCTTCTCGACCTTGACGCCCACCCCGAGCTCGATCTCATAGCGCGTGACCGTCGGACCGCGGGTGTAGCCGGTGACACTGGCATCGATGCTGAACTCGTCCAGCACGCCCTGGAGCCGCTCGACGACCTCGTCACTGGCCTTGGACCGGGCCCGGTGCGGGTCACCGGCCTTGAGCGCCGCCGCATCGGGCAGCGTGTAGACGATGTCGCCGGACAGCGCCAGTTGCTCGACACGTTGCGGGAGGTCGGCATGCGGAGGCGGCTCCATCTCGCCGGTCTCGTCGTCGACGGCAGCTGCGGGGCGGGCGAAGGCGCGGCTCTCCAGGGCGCTCATGCCCTCCTCCGACAACCCCGGCGTGGTCGGCTCGTCGTCGACGAGCGGCAGGTCGATCGGCTCGAGGAGCTCCATCGACTCCTCGGCGGGCGCGGGATCGTCCTTCTTCTTGCGACGCTTCTTGGGCTCGGTGAGGACCGGCGAGTCGTACGCCGGGTCGCCCTCGCGCTCGAAGAAGTCCTCGATGGAGTTGTCCGTGCGGTCGTCGTACTCGTGATGGCGGCCGAGCAGGAGATCGCTGAGCTCACGGAGGCGATCCGGCACCCGATAGAGCGGGGTCGCGGTGATGACGAGGACGCCGAAGCAGGCCAGCAGGCCGAGGAGAGGAACGACGACCGCGGTCGACCGCAGCAGGTCGAGCAGCAGTGCGGAGACGACGTACCCGATCGCGCCGCCACCGTCACGCAGCGGCATGGTGTCGCCCTGGACGGGCTCGGGGCTGCCGTTGGCGATGTGCACGACGCCGAGGAGCCCGAACGCTAGGGCGCTCCAGCCGATGACCTGGCGACCGACCGGACCGTTGCCGATCGGATCGCGCATGACCCGCCAACCGGCGAGGAGCACGAGCAGCGGCACGAACCAGCCGATCTTGCCGACCGAGCCGGAGACCGCCGCGCGGGTGAAGTCCATGACGCCACCCGGGACCTCGAACCAGACGGCACCGCAGATGACGATCGCGAGTGCGATCAGGAGGAGCCCGAAGCCGTCCCGGCGCTGCTCGGGGTCGATGTCGCGGGCGCCGTGGCCGACGCCACGGGTCACCGCACCGATGCCGTGGGCGAAGGCGAGCCAGAGCGCCACCACGCCCCTGCCGAGCGCGGTGAAGGCCCGCAGCACCGGACCTGGACCGGAGCGCACGGCGCGCGGAGCCGGCCGCTTGGCAGCGGTCTTCTTGGCCGGCGCCTTCTTGGCTGCGGGTCGTTTGTTCGGTGTCGTACCACGGGATCGCGAGCTGGCTGTCTTCTTCACGCCGGAGCGCGGGGAAGAGGTGGTCCTGCTGCGCGACGCCGTCGGGGAAGACGTACGGGTCGCCATGACATCAAACCTAGGTGATCGTCACTCCAGTCACAGGGATCACACGGGCGCGTGTCGGCGGGTCCCGGGAGGTTCTGCGGCCGATACGCAAACGCAACGAAGAAGTTTGCGTCGAACCTCTGGACCGCCCACACGACTGCGCCCTAGTGTGCCGAGAACGCGCCCGGAGCCAGGGAAACATCCGCACCCTGCCGACGACGCGGTTCATCTCGAGGAGAACTTGCGTGAGACTCCATCTCTCGACTGCCTTGAAACAAGGCATCGGACTCTCGCTGGTCGGGGCGGCACTGGTCGCTGCACCGGCCACGACCGGCCAGGCGGCTGCGGCCGACGATCCCTCGCTCGTGCAGCAGATGCGGGGAGAGGCCAGCGGCAACGTCGGCGTCACGACGTCGCCTGCCACCGCGAAGGTCAGCTTCATCAGTGCCACCCGTGACCTGTTCCCGTCCGAGCAGGAGGCCACGTCCAAGGCCGGCGCCGCCGCCAAGGCCGAGGGCTACGTCAGCAAGTACGCCAAGGCGTTCGGCGCCACGGCCGGCCAGCTGAAGACCTCCGAGGTGACGGCGACACCGGCGGGCTACACGATCGACTTCGCCCAGAACTACAAGGGCGTTCCGGTCTTCGCGTCGAAGCTGCGCGCGCACGTCGACACCGACGGCGACCTGACCTCGGTGGCCGGCGTCGTCGTGCCCAAGATCGATCTCGACGTCACTCCCCGCCTCGACGAGGCCGCAGCGATCGCCAAGGCGAAGAAGCTGGCCGTCCAGGCACCTGCGGGGTACGGCGAGACCGCCGAGCACAAGCCCAAGGCGAGCGAACTCACCGCGACGGCCACCCTGTCGGTCTACCGGATGGGCGCCATCCAGGGCGTGACCGGCAAGAACCTGCTGGCCTGGGTGGTCGAGGTGACCGACGGTCACCAGACCCGCGAGACCAGCGTCCTCGACGCGAAGACCGGCAAGCCGGTCAACCGCTACACGATGATCGCCAACGACATCGACCGGCAGCTGGTCGAGGCCTACGACGACGAGGACGCCCCTCGCGACGTGGTCTGGGAGGAGCATGACGCCTGGCCGAAGAGCAAGCTCGGCGGCGACCTCGACGAGGACCAGCAGAGCGAGGTCCAGGGCACCGGCGAGGCCTACTGGCTGTTCAAGAACTCCTTCGGCCGCGACTCCTGGGACGGCAAGGGCGGCAAGATGATCACGGTCAACAACGACCCGGCGATCGCCTGCCCCAACGCCAACTGGAACGGTACGTCGACCAACTACTGCTCCGGCGTCTCCTCCGACGACACCGTCGCCCACGAGTGGGGCCACGCCTACACGGAGAAGACCTCGGGCCTGCTCTACCAGTGGCAGCCGGGCGCCATGAACGAGGCGTACTCCGACATCTGGGGCGAGACCGTCGACATGCTCAACCACCGGTTCAACAGCCCCGACGAGACCGCCAAGCGCACCGACGGCCACTGCTCCCAGGGCACCCGCACGGACATTTCGCTGGTCGTCAACAGCCCGCTCAGCGCTGCGGGCGACTGCGTCGTCGTACCAGCGTCCTTCGGGCCCGTGATCGGTGCCGAGATGACGAAGACCATGCTCATCGGCTACGACGCCGTGGAGAACCCGGGCCTGCCCTCCCAGGGCACGGACACCGACGGCTGCTCGGCCTTCACGAACGCGGCCGCGTTGAGTGGAAAGTTCGTGTACGTCGACCGCGGCAGCTGCGCGTTCGCGGTCAAGATGGCGAACGCGAAGGCCGCAGGAGCCACCGGCATCATCTTCGGCAACAACAACTCGGCGATCACCTCCGTCTCGGGCGACTCCGACCTCTACGGGGCGATGGTCTCGAAGGCCGACGGCACCCGGATCAAGACCGCTGGAACGGACCCGATCAGCATCACCATGGCACCGGCCGGCGCACCGACCCTGGACGCGAGCAATCGCTGGCTCTCCGGCGAGGACGACCCCGCCTTCGGAGGAGCGATCCGCGACATGTGGAACCCCAACTGCTACGGCGACCCGGCCAAGGTCTCCGATGTCGAGTACTACTGCGGCACCGGTGACACCGGCGGCGTCCACACGAACTCCGGCGTGGTCAACCACACCTACGCCCTGCTCGTCGACGGCGGCAACTACAACGGGGTCTCGGTCGCGGAGATCGGGCTCGACAAGGCCGCGAACATCTTCTGGCACACCCAGACGAACTACCTCACGCCCATCTCCGGCTTTGCCGAGTTGGCCGACGGGCTGGAGCAGTCCTGTGCGGACCTGAAGGGGAAGACGAACCTGAAGAAGCTCACCGTGGGTGACAGTGCCACCGGTGGCAGCGCGGCCGACGCCGGGGCGATGGATCCGATCACCACAGCGGACTGCACAGCGGTCGCCAACGTGGTCAAGGCCACCGAGCTCCGCGTGGAGCCGACCCAGTGCAACTTCAAGCCGATGTTCGCCCGCGGCACCATCGGCTGCGGCACGGGCACCGTGACCCAGACCCTCTGGTCGCAGGGCTTCGAGGGTGGCATGCCGGCTGACTGGACCAAGAGCGTCGAAGCCGATGCAGCGCACTTCGACCCCACCGTCACGACCAAGCTGCCGCTGGTCTCGAAGGGCGGAGTGGCCCACAAGGGCGGATCCTCGGTGCTGTTCTTCGACGACGGCGGCCCCAAGGGCGACGGAAGCTTCGGGACGTGCGGCGACCCCGTCGAGGACTATTCCTCACGGGTCGGCATGGCGACGCCGCAACTCACGATCCCCGACGGTGAGCTCGCGCGGTTCTCGTTCGACCACTACATGGCCTCCGAGGTCCAGTACGACGGCGGCAACG
>JASLDK010000425.1 GCA_030145945.1 Nocardioides sp. | reverse complement strand
GCGCCTCAGCGTGCACGTCGCCCGGCGTCGCCAGGCGGGTGACCAGGCCGAGGTGGTGGGCGCGGGCGGCGTCCAGGGAGTGGCCCAGCGCCAGAATGTCGAACGCCAGCGCCGGTGGGAGCGCCACCCGCGGCGCGAAGGCGTACGGTGCCGGCAGGCCGATCCGCACCTGCGGCATGCCGAACCGGGCGGTCTCGTCGGCGACCACGACGTCGCAGCCGGCCGCCATGTACCAGCCGAGCCCCAGGACGCTCCCGTGGACGCCGGCGACGAGCGGCCGGTCGGTGTCCGGCACGAACAGATCGTTCAGCCACCGGCGCGGCAGCGGACTCATGTCGTCCTTGACGTCCCGGCCGGCGCAGAAGCTCCGTCCGGTCCCGAGCAGCACCCCGACCCGGACCGCATCGTCGTCGACGAACTCCTGCCAGCAGTCCTCGAGCCCGCGCGCCATCGCATGTCCGATCGCGTTGTGCCGCTCGGGCCGGTCGAGCATGATGACGCCGACCTCTCCGCTACGCCGATAGGTCACTGGCCGCGTGCTCATGACGGGGAACCTCCGGTCAGCGCGGTGCGGCCGACGGCCTCGTACAGGTCGTCGACCTCGCCCTCGGCGCCGATCAGGGTGAGCATCCGGCGGTACGACGCGCTGAGGGTGAGCTCCTCGGTGTAGCCGATCGCGCCGTGCACCTGGAGCGCGTTCTGGCAGACCCGTTGGGCGATCTCGGCGGAGAACGCCTTGCACTCCATGGCGAGGTCGAGGCGGTCGCCGGAGGCGGCCGCATGGCCGCAGAGCGACTCGGCGGCGTAGGTGTCCACCCACATCAGGCCGAGCAGGTGCTGGATCGCCTGGAACGAGCCGATGGGGCGGCCGAACTGGACCCGCTGGCGGGCGTAGTCGGCCGACATCGTGGTGGCCCGCCGCGCGATACCGGTCAGCTCGGCCCCGGCGGCCAGGAGGCGGAGCCGCCTGCTCTCGTCGAGCCACCGCTGCGCGGCCGCTCCCGCGAGGGAGGCGACAACGGGCACGTCGGTCAGCCGGACCGAGCCCGGCCGGGCGAAGCTGTCGATGCTCCGCAGTCGGTCGATCTCCACACCGGGGCCGCTGAGGTCCACGACCACGACCGACGGGCTGCCGGCCGTCGTCGCGAGGACCAGTTGGTCCGCGGTGTCGGCGAAGTCGACGACGGGGACCGAGCCGGACAGCAGTCCGTCCGCTCCGACCGACCAGGTGCCCGTGCCCAGCTGGTCGCGGACGAACAGGCGCTCGCCCTGGACGATGCCGTCGGCGAGTGCCGGGTCCAGGTCCGCCGCCTCGAGGAGCAGCGGGCCGGTGACGACCAGGTCGAGGACCGGGGCGGGCAGCGGGCGCAGGCCGACCTCGGTGAGCAGCGCGACGACCTCCGCCGCGCCGGCGCCGAGCCCGCCCGCTTCGGACGGCATCAGCAGCAGGTGCCAGCCTAGCTCGATGAGCCGGGTCGTCAGGGCACGGCTGCGGTCCGCGTCCCAGCCGCCGGCGGCGCGGAGCCCGTCGTCAGCGCCCAGGTCGGTCAGGAAGCGAGCGGTCTGCTCGGCGATCTCGATGGCGAGGCTCGGGGCGCTCGTGCTCATGCGGGAAGCTCCAGGATCTGCTTGGCGATGATGGTGAGCTGCACCTGGTCGGTGCCTCCGTAGATGGAGCCCATCCGGGAGTAGAAGTAGCGGCGCATCCAGCGCTGGACGTCGATGCCGCGGGGACGACTGTCGGACAGCGTGCGGGTGGCTCCGACCATCCGGACCACCAGCTCGAACATCTCCTGGTCGACCCGGGCGAAGAAGACCTTGTCGGCGGAGTCGACGGCGCTCGCTGACCCCGCCTGCATCCGCTCGAACATCCGGGTCTGCTGGCCGCGCAGCGCGTCGAGCCGGGAGCGGATCCGGCCCCACCCGGCGTACTCGCCAGGTGTCAGCTCCTGGCCCGCGAGCTCCTGCGCGAGGTGGTCGAAGGCGACGGACAGCTCGGCCAACCGGCGCGACATCATCGGTCCCCGTTCGAGGCCCAGCGAGACGCGGGCGTAGCTCCAGCCGGCATGGAGGTCTCCGAGCAGCGCGGTCTCGGGCAGGCGCACGCCGTCGAGGAAGACCTCGGAGAAGTGCTGGTCCCCGGACAGGTCGGTGATCGGGCGCACGGTCAGCCCCGGGGTGTCCATGGGGAGCAGGAAGAAACTGAGCCCCTGGTGCTTCGCGGCCGCCGGGTCCGTGCGGGCCAGCAGCAGGCAGTGCGTGGCCGTGGGACCGTAGCTGGTCCAGATCTTCTGGCCGTCGACGACGAACTCCTCGCCGTCGCGCAGCGCGGTCGTGCGGACCGACGCTAGGTCGGATCCGGACTCCGGCTCGGAGAGGCCGAGGCACCACAGGTCGGCGCCGCTGAGCAGACCCGGCAGGTACCGCTCGCGCTGCGCGGGCGACGCGTAGCGGATCAGTGTCGGGCCGACCACGTCGATGCCCGGCTGGCCGCTCGGGATCGGACCTCCGGCGCGGGCCAGCTCCTCGTTGAAGACGCTCTGGTGGGCGAACGACAGCCCGCGGCCGCCGTACTCGACCGGCCAGGTGATGCCCGCGAAACCGGCGGCGAGGAGCTCGGCCTGCCAGGCCCGGACGGTCGGCAGGTCGACCTCGGAGCTGCCGACGAGGCGCGGGAGGTTGCGGCCGGACAACCAGGTCCGCGCGGCGTCACGGAACTCCTCGAGCGTGACCTCTGGGTTCTCGGGCATCTGCTCCGGCTCCTTCCGTCGACGCCCGGGGCGTCGCGTGTGTGGGTGACGTGACGACGATCGTGCGAAGGCGACGCCCGTCGGTCACGGGCACCCCGGGCCCGCGACCGGCGCAGGCGGGGCCCCTGTGCGACGTGTCACGAATAGGGGCCCGGGGTGCCCGTGCGATGGATCCGCCGGGCGCGGACTGTTGGGCACGGCGGCGCTCCGGCACCGCCCACCAGTCAGCAAGGCGGTCGCGAGACCAGAGCGTGAGGACCAGAGATGACGACCGACATCGACGCCGCGGCACTGCACGCGAAGTACCTGGCGGAGCGCGACAAGCGCCTGCGCACCGACGGTCTGGCTCAGTACGTCAGGATCGAGGGCGAGTTCGCGCACTACTCCGCCGACCCCAACGCCCCCGAGCCCGACGGACGGGAGCCGCTGGTCGAGGAGGTCGACGTCGCTGTCATCGGCGGCGGCATGGCCGGGCTGCTCACCAGCGTGCGGTTGCGCGAGGCGGGCGTGACCAGCCTGCGGATCCTCGAGAAGGCGGCCGACTTCGGCGGCGTCTGGTACTGGAACCGCTACCCCGGCGTGCGCTGCGACGTGGAGTCCTACATCTACCTGCCGCTGCTGGAGGAGACCGGCTACATCCCTACGGAGAAGTACGCCCGCGGCCAGGAGATCTTCGAGCACCTGCGCGGCGTCGGGCGCAAGTGGGACCTGTACGACGACGCGCTGTTCCAGACCGCGGTGCAGGCCATCGACTGGGACGAGGAGCGCGGGCGCTGGGTGCTCAGCACCGATCGCGGCGACCGGATCGCGGCGCGCTTCCTGAGCCTGGGCTGCGGCCCCTTCACGAAGCCCAAGCTCCCTGGAGGCTGCCGCGGCCGCCGTTCCGGTCGAGATGGTCGAGGCGATCGCGCTGATCGGGCCACCGGCGAAGATCCGGACGGAGCTGCCGCAGTGGCGCGCGTCCGTGCTGACGACGTATGTCGTGAGGTGCCGGCCGGACGACATCGAGGTCGTCGCGGACCTCCTGTCGTGACCCGGATCAGATTGAGGCCAGGCCGCCGTCGACTACGAGCGTCGTACCTGTCACGTAGGAGGACGCCGAGCTGGCGAGGAAGAGTAGCGCCGCGTCGAGCTCGTGGAGCTCCCCGAACCGCCCTAGCAGGCTGTGCTGCTCGACCATCGCGGTCAGCACCATTGTGCCCCGCGACGTCAGCTCACTGTGGAAGTAGCCCGGGCACAGGGCGTTGACCCGGATGCCCCTGGCCCGCGACCACTGCTGCGCCAGGTCACGCGTCAGCCCGATAAGGCCTGCCTTGCTGGCGGCGTACGAAGCCTGTGGGAAGCGAGATGCAACCAGGCCGTGCACGCTCGCCACGTTCACGATGCTCGACCCCGGCGGCATCACATCGGCGCAGGCCTGCGACATCCAGAATGCCGCGTTGAGGTTGACGTCGACGACGCGCCGGAAGTCGTCTGGTGACTCCTCTGCCGCCGGCCGAGCGTTCGCAATTCCTGCGTTGTTGACGAGGACGTCCACCCGTCCGAAGCGTTCGGCCGCCGCGGAGACCAACGCCCGGCACTGGTCTGGATCCTGGACGTCGGTCTCCCTGATCTCCACGATGCCGCCGTGGACGTGCAGTTGCTCGGCGGCCGTGAGCAGCCGATCGAACCGCCGCGCCCCGAGCACGACGCTCGCCCCGGCGGCCGCAGCGACATGCGCGAAGCGGAGCCCGAGGCCGGAACTGGCCCCGGTGATGACGACGACGTCGCCCCGGAGGCTGAAGAGCGTGGGCAGCGACTGCGCGAGGGTCTGGGCATCGGCGTGCATCCCACCACTGTGGTCTCCAGTGCTCCGCTCCTCCAGGGTCCCCAGGGCCCGTAGATCCGCGAGGGGTGCCGCAGCGGGGTCGCTCTCTGAAGGTGAACGATGCCAACACGACCAGGCCTCAGAGGTCCGCGATCGAGGCGTACTTGACCTCGAGATACATCCTCGATGCCCAGAGCCCCGCCCTCACGACCGATCCCCGACTCCTTCACGCCCCGAAGGGCGCCTGGGCTGCAAAGATACGGACGCATTTCCGGCCCCACGTCCACTCGCTGCTGCGTAGCCGGTACCACCGGCGGATGACGCCACTGGACTCCCCGACCCTGCCCGTTTCCAGCCCGCTCGTGCTCGACCCCGTCGAGCTCGCCCGCGTCGCCGCCGCCCTCGAGGCCGACATCGCCCCGTCCACCCGCAAGATCTACGGAATCACGTGGAGCCAGTGGGCCCGCTGGTGCGATGCCTGCGGCCTCCAGGCTCCCCGCCGACCCGGCTGCTATCGCCGTCTACCTCACCGAACGCGCCGCCGCCGGGATCTGCTACGGCACCCTCGAGCTGGCCTGCTCGGCGATCGCCTACGAACACCGCAGCGCCGGACTGGCCAACCCCACCGCCGACCCGACCCTGCGCCGCGTCCTGCGCGGTCTGCGGCGCACCCTCGGCCGCGCGGCCCACCGCCGGGCACACCCGCTCACGCCCGCCGAGATCCGTCGCATCGTCACGAGACTCGATCCCGCCCAGCCGATGGCCGTCCGCGACCGTGCCCTCATCCTGCTCGGCTACGCCTCCGCGCCGCGGCCCAGCGAGCTCTCCGCCCTCGACTCCGCCGACATCACCCGCCGCCGCAGGAGGCGTGCTGCTGACCGTGCGTCGGTCCAAGACCGACCAGGACGGCCACGGCGAAGTCGTCGGCGTCGCCTGCGGCCGGCACCCCGACACCGACCCGGTCACCGCACTGGTGCAGTGGACCCACCTGCGATCGCGCGACTCCGGGACCCACGATCACCGACCAGCGGGCTGTGGGTTCGTGTTCGTGCAGATGACCTCGGCCGGGACCATGCTCGACCGACAACTCTCCCCGACGGGTGTCAGCAAGGTCGTCCAATGCCGCGCCGCCGAAGCCGGACTCCGTCACCTGCAGATCACCGGACACTCACTGCGCGCGGGCCACGCCACCACTGCCGCCCTCAACGGAGCCGCCACCGACCGCATCGCGGCACAGACCCGGCACCGCCGACTCGCCACCCTGCTCGACCACTACATCCGCACCGCCGAAGCACTCGACTGCAGCACCAGCCGCGACCTCGGCCTGTGATCGTGGCGGCCGTCGACGTCGGCCACACGGTGACGCGCGGTGGTTCTCCTTGCAGGTCCGGTCTGCGCCGTCTTCGAACGAGAGACGACGCTGGTGTGTCAGGACTTGAGGGCAGTTCTGGCGGTCGAGACCTTCAGGTAGAGCGCAAGGTCGTCCGCGCCGCCCGTGGTCTTGAACCCGTTGCGCGTGTAGAACGCGAGGAGGCCGGGGTTGTCGGCATCGACCACGATGACCTTGCCGCCCCCGGCGTCGGCGACATGGACGATGGTCTCCAGGGCGTCGCGCAGGAGTTGGCGTCCCCACTGTGCTTCCTTGTCGGCCCTCAGGTCGACGTGGATGGCCAGCTTGCCGAGCTTCCAGGCGGGCAGCGTTCGTGGCCAGCCGCGGGCCAGGGACTTGGGAACGTCCTCGCGGACTACCTGGGTGGGGTTGATCGCGTAGTAGCCGACGACGCGCACTGGCCCGTGGGCTCGTCCGTCTGGCTCGTCGACCTCTTCGAGGAGGAGATAGACGGCGCACACCCCGGCCTGGACCGACGTGGCGGCGTGCCGGACGAGCCAGTCGTTGTAGGTCTGCTCGCCGCAGTCGAAGTCCGACAGGTCGTACTCGGGCGCCAAACGAGCGATGCGGTAGGAGGGTTCGCTCATCGCGGATCCACCTGCATCGCTCCTGTCGCCGGGCTCACTTGGCGATGCGGCGCGGCAGTGCGGCCAGGCTGTCCAGTTCGGGGGAGGGGTCGGCGACATCGATGGAGGCGATCATCTGGTCGTACTCCTGCGCCGTCATCATGGTGACCTCGGTGCGAGCGATGACCTTCAGGGCCGCCTCTCGGATCGAGTCGGTGATGAATGCGGTCTTGGTGACGTGCAGGCGGTCGGCAGCCTGGAGAATCAGGTCGTCGAGCTCGACATCGATGCGCGCCTCGAGACGTGCCTTGGGCTTGGTGTGTGTCTTGGTAGGGGTCTTGGTCGTCATCTCGTCGCACCTCCGGCGAACTCTCGTACGGCAAATGTACGGCAGCCGAGTGAGCCATGCAATCGGCTTCGGGGGAGTCGCGGATTTGGCCCAGTTTGGGGTCACGAACACTGCCGAGGCCGGGCCAGGCCGGCCGAGCTGCGGCGTACGCTCGGCGGTGTCGTCGTTCCTCGCTCGGAGCGAAAGCCCTGGTCACAGCGATGCAGGCCGAAGATCGGCAAGATCGGTCGAGAGGTCGTTGCTGCGCGGACCGGTCCAGGGGGTCAGGGGTTCGAGTCCCCTCACCTCCACCCAAGGATGCTTATTCAAACTCCTGACACGGGGAATGGATGGCAGACAGAGAACAGCGGGCCCCTCGGGGCCCGCTGTTTCGCTTCTGAGCTCTTCGATGGTGAGGAGGCGGCAAGCCTCCAGCGAGTCGGCGAGGCCCGTACGTTCGGGGATGGCGCGCAACGGCCGGTCGGGGTCGTCGGAGACGGTATCGATGTAGATCCTGGTGAACCAGGCCTGGGTGTAGGTGCGGCGCAGCCCTGGCTCGAGTCCTGCGTCTGCGTGGGCTGGATCGCTGACCAGGTCGATGATCCGGTCCAAGGTAGCTTCGGTGTCGCTCCCGGCGGCCTGGAGCGCTTTGAGCCCGGCTGCGAGGTTGGCGAGC
>JASLDK010000419.1 GCA_030145945.1 Nocardioides sp. | reverse complement strand
AGCTCGACGAGCGCACCGAGCACCTCGGGCTCGGGCGCCTCGATGGCAAGTCCCCAGTCGGCGGCCTCGCGGCCGGTCAGGGTGTCACCGGTGAGCAGCAGTCGCTTGGCTCGCTGGTCGCCGAGACGGTGAGCCCACAGGCCGGCGCTGGGAACGCCCCAGACGCGGGTGGGCGGATAGCCGATCTTGGCGTCGGCGGCGATCACGATCTGGTCGCAGTGCAGCGCGATGTCGGTGCCGCCCGCGACGCAGAAGCCATGGATCTTCGCCACCGTGGGCTTGTTGGCGTGCAGCAGGCTGGCGAAACCCTTCGTGAAGCGGCTCATCATCGCGTAGTCGACCATCGGGTCCCAGGTCCCGGCGGGATCATGGTTGAGCATCTGCACGGTCGGGTCGAGGACGGTGCCCTCGCGCGGCGCTGCGCCGGCCATCTGCCCGTCCATCAACCCTTCGGCGCTGGCGGCGAGGTCGTAGCCACCACAGAATCCCTTGCCCCGCCCACTCAGCACGATGACGTGCACGCGCGGATCGAGGTCGGCGCGCTCCACGGCATCGGCCAGCTCGATGGGGGTGTCCGGGGTGATCGAGTTGCCCTGCTCGGGGCGGTTGAAGGTCAGCCGCGCGACCCGACCGTCGACCTCATAGGTCAAGGTCCGGTATGCCGGCGCATCGCCCGCGACGGCCGCCGCGGCGCGGTAGGGCGAATCGAGTCCCTCGGTGACGGCGCGCCGCCACGGAGCCTGATCGGTCATGGCAATGACATTACACATGCGACAACGGTTGTGTCGATATATGTAACGATGCGAGACTGCGCCCGTGCCCGACATCGCCCCTCTCTCTGCGCGCTCGGTGATGCTCAGCCTGCTGCTGGGCTCCCACCCGGACCGGATGTCTGCGGCCGAACTCGTCCGCGCCGCGGAGCACTTCGACATCCCCGCCGCCACTGCCCGCGTCGCCCTCACCCGCGCCGTCGCGGCCGACGACCTGCGTCGCGAGGACGGCGACTACGTGCTCGGCGAACGTCTGGCGGCCCGTCAACGCCATCAGGACGAGGCGGTCCTGGACGCCGAGACCCACTGGGACGGCGATTGGGAGATGGCCGTCGTGGTCGTCGCCGGACGCAGCGGATCGGAGCGGGCCGCGCTGCGGGAGCGGCTGTCGTCGTACCGGCTGGCGGAGATGCGTGAGGGCGTCTGGACCCGGCCCGCCAACCTCCGCCGCGCCAAAGGGTACGCCGACGAGGCGGTCCTCTCCACGTTCACGGCTGTGCCGGACGAGGATCCCCGCACGCTAGCGGCGAGCCTGTGGGACCTGCACGGCTGGGCCGCCGAGGGCGTGCGGCTTCTCGAGGACCTGGCGACCACGATCGCGCCCGCACCCCGGCTCACCGTCGCGGCGCACGTGGTCAGGCATCTCGCGGCAGACCCACTCCTGCCCGCCGCCCTGCTGCCGAAGGGCTGGCCGGCGAGCACCATGCGGTCGGCGTACTCCGCCTATCAGGAAGAGCTGCGGGACCTGGCGTTCACGGACGCTTGAGCGACAGGCACCGCAGACCGCAGGCTCAGACCAGACCGTCGGGCAGGTCTGCACCTGTTTCGAAGAAGGCGAGGAGTCGCTGGGCGCGGGCAGCCGCGTCGACGACCAGCTCGACGTCGTCGGCGAGGTCAGCGGTCACCGGCTGCCCGGCGCTGTCCCGATCACCATCGGCAGGCCCGAGGGTGCGCGCATGCAGCTCGACCAGCAGGGACTCGCGGTCCAGGCCGCGCAGCGCGAAGAGCACCAGCGGATCGGCGTCGACCAACCAGCCGGCCTGGATCAGCACGGCGACCGCGTGCGGACACGGGTCGAGGTAGTGCGGGCAGGTGCAGGTCGCGGTGAACTCCCCGCCGTAGGGCAGGAGCTCGACCCCGACCTCCTCGGTGTGCTCGACGAACTCGAACGACAACGTCCCAGCGAGGAGGTCGGCGATCCGGCCGGACTCCGCCGCCACCACGTCGACGAGCGCCCTCCGCCCGGAGGGATCGAGTGTGGGCAACGCGATCTCCACCGTCCACGCGTCGTCCCCGTCGCGACAGGCCGCCAGTAGCGAACCCGCGTCAACCGTGATCCCACCGACGTCGCCGCGGCGCGCATGGCTGCGCCCCGGCTTGAGCTCCGCCTCCGAATAGGCGGCCTCCTCGACCGCCCGCTGCCAGGCCTTGCCCCACCAGGTGCGGACGCCGCGCGACGGTGCTGCCTGTCGGGTGAAGGTGACGCGCATCAGCTCGTGCACCGCCTCGTCCTGGGACCGACCACCGACAGCCGTGAGTTAACGTGGCACGAGTGACGGTTGCTTGGGAGAACGACACGAAACGCGAACGCGGACTGGACGCGCATCGAGCACGCCTGCATCGACGACGAGCACGCTTCCTGGATCTCCACGACTTCACCTCCGGGCACGGCTTGGAGATCGGACCGCTTGATTCCGCAATCTCCGACAGGGCCGTCGATGACGTGATGTACGTGGACATCTTCGACTCCGCCGGCCTGCGCGAGCACTATGCGAACGACCCGAATGTCCACCTCGAGCTGATCCCCGATGTCGACTTCCCGCACTACGTCGGCGGCGAGTTCCGTGACCTCGCGACCGCGGCCGCCCCGGGCGCGCCCTTCGACTGGGTCATCGCATCCCACGTGATCGAACACATCCCCGACTTCGTCAGCTGGCTCCAACAGATCGCCGGACTCACCGCTGCCGGTGGCGCGCTGCTGCTCGCCGTACCCGACCGACGCCACACCTTCGACCGGCACCGCCCGCCCACGACGGTCGGGCAGGCGCTCGAAGCTCATGAGCTCGGGCACACCAGGCCCGGGACCCGGGCCCTTCATGACTTCCCGGCAACCGTGATCCGGATGACCCCTCGAGACCTCGGGCGTCGCAAGCCCATTCCCGGGAAGGAACGTCGTGTCCACCCTGATCTCACCGAGGCGATCCGGCAGGTCGAGCGCGGCCGAGCGGGCGAGTACGTCGATTGCCACGTGTGGCTGTGGACGCCGACCGACTTCCTCCATCAGATCCAGGAGCTCCGCGAACTCGGCGTGATCGACTGGTTCGTCGAGACGATCGCCCCGCAGAGCCGGAAGGCCGGGGAGTTCCTGGTCGTGCTGCGCAGGGCTGCCGACGGACGGGCCCCTGACGGACTGACGGAGCCTGACCCGGGCACCGACCTTCCGGGCTGGCTGCATGACGAGATCTCTCCGTTCCAGGAGGAGATCGTCAGGCTGGAGGGTCGGGTCGCACGCCTTCAGGGTCGGGTCGAGAACCTGAGGGAGAAGGCGGGAGATCTCGAGGCGGAGGTCGAGCGGCTGCGCCGACGCAGCCCTCGTGGACTGGCTCGCCGGGTGCGGGACAGGGTACGTCGTCAGAGCTGATCACCGCCCCCGGCCGGCTCGCCGGCGGCTGGCTCGCCAGCTGCCTCACGTGCCTGTCGCCGCAGCGTCACGAGGTCGCGCAACTCCTCGTTGCTGAGCTCGGTGAGGGCGGCGTCGCCCCGGGCGAGCACGGCGTCGGCCAGTTGGCGCTTGCGGTCCAGGAGTTGGGCGACCCGTTCCTCGATCGTGCCGCGGGTGACCATCCGGTGCACCTGCACCGGCCGGGTCTGCCCGATCCGATAGGCCCGGTCGGTCGCCTGCTCCTCGACGGCCGGGTTCCACCAGCGGTCGAAGTGGATGACGTGGTCGGCGCGGGTCAGGTTGAGGCCGGTGCCGCCCGCCTTGAGCGACAGCAGGAAGACGGGGGCCTCGCCGTCCTGGAATCGGCGCACCATCGCCTCCCGGTGGGCGACCGGAGTGCCACCGTGCAGGAACTGGTGCGCCACCCCGAGCGAGGTGAGGTGCTGCTCGATCAGCCGCGCCATGGCGACGTACTGGGTGAAGACCAGGACCGCACCGTCCTCGGAGAGCACCGTGGCGAGCAGTTCCTCGAGCAGCTCGAGCTTCTCGGCGCGACCGGTCAACCGCACCGCGCCGGACTGCTTGAGGAACTGGGCCGGATGGTTGCAGATCTGCTTGAGGCCGGTCAGCAGTGCGAGCACGAGCCCCCGACGGCTGTCCTCGTCGGCACGTTCGATCCGCTCCATCGTGTCCTTGACGAACGCCTCGTAGAGCACCACCTGCTCGCGCGTGAGACCGAGCAGGTGGTCGGTCTCCGTCTTCGGCGGCAGCTCGGGCGCGATCCCGGGATCGGACTTGCGGCGGCGCAGCAGGAACGGGCCGATCAGATCGGCGAACTGACGGGCTTTCGTGGGCTCCGCGCCCGATTCGATGGGCGCACCCCACACCCGACGGAACGCCTGCCTGCTGCCCAGCAGGCCGGGCACACACCAGTCGAGGATCGACCACAGCTCGGTCAGGTCGTTCTCGACCGGCGTGCCCGTCAACGCCACCCGCCCGCGACTCGTCAGCCGGCGCAGCGCGCGGGCGGTCGACGTACGCGAGTTCTTGACGTGTTGCGCCTCGTCGGCGACGACGAGGTCCCACGCGATGGCGGCGAGCGGCTCGGGGTCACGGCGCAGGGTGCCGTACGTCGTGAGGACGACCTCGCCCGGACGCAGGTCGAGCTCCCGGGAACCCCCGTGGAAGCGGCGGGTCGGCACGCCCGGTGCGAACCTCTCGAACTCTGCCTCCCAGTTGCCGAGCAGGCTGGCGGGACACACGACGAGGATCGGCGCCCCCTGTCCGAGTCCCGCTTCGATGCGGTGCAGGTGGAGCGAGATCAAGGTGATGGTCTTGCCGAGCCCCATGTCGTCGGCGAGGCACGCGCCGAGGCCGAGACGGGTGAGGTCGGCGAGCCAGGTCAGGCCGTGGCGTTGGTAGTCGCGCAGCGTTGCCTCAAGACCAGCAGGCTCGGCGAGCGGGTCGCGGGTGGCTGCCACGAGCAGGCGTTCGCGCACGGCGAGCAGGCTGGCGCCGACGATCACCTCGGCGGTCTCAGGTCCCTCCTCGTTGCCGACCCCCGGCCCGGGGCTGGCGCTGGGGAGGTCGGTGACACCGGTCAGCGCGGCGGCGAGCGCCTGCGCACCGGTCGCCTTGCGGATCAGGCGCTTGCGCGCACGCTGTGCGGTGGCCGGGTCGACGACGGTCCACGCCCCGCGCAGCTTGACGATCGGGCTCGCGGCACGGGCGAGCTCGCGCATCTCCTCCTGGGTGAGCTCCTCGCCGTGCA
>JASLDK010000375.1 GCA_030145945.1 Nocardioides sp. | reverse complement strand
CCGGTTGCTCGTCGTCCGGCGACTCCGCCTCAGGCGGCGGCTCGGACTCCGGGGGAAGATCGTCCGCGAAGGTCGCCGACGTCCAGGCTGCCGTTCCCGAGGCAGCTGGTCCCGACGCCGGCGCGCTGACCGCTGACAGGTTGAGCACGGCGTCCGTGAACGACGCGGGCGGCGCTGCCGATGCGGCACTCAACCGCAGCGCGCCGGGTCAGCCGGCGGTCATCTCGACGGGGACGGTGTCACTCGAGGCGAAGGACGTCGCCAAGGCCCGACTCGGTGTCCGCAAGGTCGTCGACCAGTTCCAGGGCACCGTCACCGAGCAGGAGACGACGACCGGCGACAAGGGCGAGTTGAGCACCGCCCGGCTGGTGCTGCGGGTGCCGAGCAAGTCCTTTGAGGACGTGGTGGCGGCCGTCGAGGCCGTCGCGAGTCCCACGGGCACGACCACGAACGGTGAAGACGTGAGCGCCGAGGTCGTCGACGTCGACGCCCGACTGCGCTCCCAGCGCAAGAGCGTCGAACGGATCCAGACGCTGCTCGCCCGCGCCGACAGCATCGAGCAGATCGTCGCGATCGAGGCCCAGCTCGCCAGCCGCCAGGCGGACCTCGACGCCCTCGAGTCCCGTCAGAAGTGGCTTGCCGACCAGACGAGCATGTCGACGTTGACGGTGTACGTCGAACAGCCCGCTGCGGCCTCGAAGCACACCGAGGAGACGGCCGACGGCTTCCTCGGCGGACTGGCGCAGGGGTGGGACGCCTTTGCGGACGGTGCGCGCGGCGTCCTGGTCGTCACCGGCTTCCTGGTGCCGTGGTTGATCCTGCTGGCCGTCATCGCCCTCCCCGGGGTCGCGCTGGTGCGCCGGCGACGGGCCGGCCGGGCTGCGGCGACCGCCTGAGGACCGGATCTCAGGCCAGGGGGTGGGCGTGCACGAAGTCGGTCAGGCGCGCCAGCTGGTCGGGGTCGGTGCTGGGGATGACGCCATGGCCGAGGTTGAAGATGTGGCCACGGGCGGCGCGGCCGGCGTCGATCACCGCGGCGGCGCGCTCGGTCATCACCTCGGTCGGCGCGAAGACGAGGGTGGGGTCGAGGTTGCCCTGCACGACCCGGTCGCCGACCACGGGGATGGCACGGTCGAGGGGGGTGCGCCAGTCGACACCGACCACGTCGGCGCCGGCCTCGCCCATCAGGTCGAGCAGGTTCGACGTGCCGACACCGAAGTGGATGCGGGGGACGCCGAGCGTGCCGACGCGTTTGAGGACTCGGGCGGAGTGGGGCTGCACGAAGCGGGCGTAGTCGTCCGGGGTCAGGGCACCTGCCCAGGAGTCGAACAACTGGACGGCAGAGGCCCCCGCCGCGACCTGCGTCTCCAGGAAGACCGCGGCGATGTCGCCGATCTTGCGCATCAGCGCGTCCCACACATCGGGGGCGCCGAACATCAGGGCCTTGGTCTTCGCGTGCTCCTTGGACGGCCCGCCCTCGACGAGGTACGACGCCACGGTGAACGGCGCACCCGCGAACCCGATCAGCGGGGTGCCGCCGTTGATCGAGGCGAGCTCGCCGGTGAGGGCCTGGACGGCTGCGGTGATGTAGGGGATCTGCTCGGGCGTGAGGTCCGGGATCGCCTCGACGTCCGCCAAGGTCTGCACGGGGTTCGCGACGACGGGGCCGACGCCGGGGACGATGTCGAGGTCGACGCCGACCGCCTTGAGGGGCAGCACGATGTCGGAGAAGAAGATGGCCGCGTCGACGCCGTACCGCCGGACGGGCTGGAGGGTGATCTCCGTGATCAACTCGGCGTTCATGCAGGAGTCGAGCATCGCGATGCCCTCGCGCACCTTGAGGTATTCCGGCAGCGAGCGGCCGGCCTGCCGCATGAACCACACCGGCGTGTGCGGCACGGCCTCCCCGCGGGCGGCCTTGAGGAAGGTGCTGTCCTGGAGTGCTGCGATCACGGAGCCCAGCGTGTCAGAGAACCGCGCCTCGGACGCCATCGCGGGCCCCGATCGCGGGGAGAGCCGTGGTCGGTCCGCCGATCGCGTGCACCGGACCGGTCCACGCCGCCAGGCGCACCCGCTTGCTGACAATGTGCGGGCCGGTCCGCTTGCGCACGAAGACCTGGTACGCCGGCGCGACGATGCGGTACGACGTCACCGTGCGGGACGCCGCGAGGGTGAACACCACCCGACCGCGCGTGGTCGTGCGTGCTTCACGCACGGTGGACCAGCCGCTCCCCGTCGCCGCCTCCAGCCGCACCGGCCGGGCGGCCCGGAGCTTGACCCGGGCGCCCGCGACCCTGACCGTGGCGGGCACCGGCACGGCGGCAGCGAGCTTGACCGGGGCTGCGGCACGAGCACCAGCACGACGGTCGGCGCGATCACCGGTGCCAGCATCGACACCGGTGATCGCGCCGACCGTCGTGCTGGTGCTCGTGCCGCAGCCCCGGTCAAGCTCGCTGCCACCGTGCCGGTGCCCGCCACGGTCAGGGTCGCGGGCGCCCGGGTCAAGCTCCGGGCCGCCCGGCCGGTGCGGCTGGAGGCGG
>JASLDK010000360.1 GCA_030145945.1 Nocardioides sp. | reverse complement strand
TCAGGGGTCAGCCGCGCCAGGCTTCGTCACCGGCGAGGTCCGCGTGCTGACGCACCCACGAGTGCATCGCGATCGCCGCGGCCGCCGAGGCGTTGATCGACCGGGTCGAGCCGAACTGGGCGATCGAGAAGGTGCCGTCGCAGACCTCGTGGGCGGACTCGGACAGGCCCGGTCCCTCCTGGCCGAACAGGAAACAGACCCGCTTCGGAATGTCCATCGTCTCCAGGTGCTGGGAGCCGGGCAGGTTGTCGATGCCCAGCAACGGCACGCCCTGGTCGGACAGACAGGCATGCAGATCGGCAACCGTGGGGTGATGCCGGATGTGCTGGTAGCGGTCGGTCACCATCGCACCGCGGCGGTTCCACCGCCGGTTGCCGACGATGTGGACCTCCGCCGCGAGGAAGGCGTTCGCCGAGCGCACGATGGTGCCGATGTTGAAGTCGTGCTGCCAGTTCTCGATCGCCACGTGAAAGCCGTGACGGCGCTGGTCCAGGTCGGCGACGATCGCATCCATCGACCAGTAGCGGTAGCGGTCGACGACATTGCGGCGGTCACCGTCGCGCAGCAGCTGGTCGTCGTACACCTCAGCGCCCGGACCGGCGGGCCACTCCCCCGGCCAGGGTCCGACACCGACCTCCGGCTGGCCATGGGGCATCGGGTCGTACGGCGCCCGCTGCTCCTCGGCGGCGCCCTCGCTGCTCTCCTCGACCACGCCGTGACCTTATCGACCCCTTCCTGCCCCGCCGTTGGGCAGCGGCCGGTAGCGTGGCGCCGTGAACTCGCTGGCGACCCCGTTCGTCGTACCGCTCCTGCTCGGCATCAAGTGGCTCGACCCCCAGTGGCTCTCCGACCAGTACGGCAGCATGTTCATCTGGATCGCGCTCGCGATGGTCTTCGTCGAGTGCGGACTGTTCTTCCCGTTCCTGCCCGGCGACACCCTGCTCTTCGCGCTCGGACTGCTGATCGCCGGAAGCACGGGCGCCAAGAGCAACGGCTACACGGTCGTCGGCATCGCCAACGAGCCGGTCGAACTGCTGATCGCCATCGTGCTGCTGACGGTGGCTGCGTTCGCCGGCAATGTCGCGGGCTATGAGATCGGCCGCAAGATCGGTCCCGCCATCACCCAGCGCGACGGCAAGGTGTTGAAGAAGAAGTACTTCGACAACACCAGTGCCTTCTTCGACAAGCACGGCAACAAGGCCCTCGTGATCGGCCGGTTCGTGCCGTTCGTGCGGACCTACATCACCGTCGTCGCCGGCGTCACCCAGATGGAGCGGCAGCGCTTCTTCCGTTGGAGCGCAGTGGGCGCGGTGCTGTGGGTCATCTCGATCACGCTGCTCGGCTACTTCCTCGGTGCTGCGATTCCGGCACTCGGCGAGAACATCGACTACGTGACGCTGGCGATCCTCGCCTTCTCCGCCGTCCCGCTCGCCTGGGAGTGGTGGCGCCACAAGCGGCCCGGCGCAAAGGGGCGCGCGGATGCCCCGACCGTCGTCGCGGCCGGCACCGGCACGGAGGATCCGGTCGCCGAGGAGCGATGATTCCGACTGTCGGTCCCGGTCGTTAGGTTGGTCAACGCACGCCACCCACCACGACTCGAGGAGCACCGATGGCGATCAACCTCAACCCCTACATCAACTGGCGCGGCCAGGCTCGCGAGGCGATGGAGTTCTACCAGTCCGTGCTCGGCGGGGAGCTCAACGTGATGACCTTCGCCGACATGGGCGGCACCGCGGCGAGCGTCGCCGAGGCCGAGGGCGAGAGCGACTGGGTCATGCACGCCGCTCTCTCGGTGTCCGACTCGGTCCTGCTGATGGGTGCGGACCACCCGACGCATGTCCCCGGTGAGCCGCAGTCCCGGGAGGTCAGCATCAGCGGTCCGGCCGAGGACGGCGACACCCTGCGCGCCTGGTGGTCCGGTCTCTCCGAGGGCGCCACGGTCCACGAGCAGCTCGCTCCGGCGCCGTGGGGCGACAGCTTCGGCATGCTGACCGACAAGTACGGCGTCGACTGGCTGGTCAACATCGCGGGCGCACCCGCGGAGTAGTCCTCAGGCCTGGGCGGCCGCTCGGGCGGCGTCCAACTCCGCCTTCGTCAGCACCGACCGGATCTCGAGGTCGGCGTCAGCCAAGGGGTTGGCGTCGCCCGGGCTCCTGTCGATGGCGCACACGACGGTCTCCACGACCGCTCCACCCTCACGCAGCGCGCTCGTGGCGTCCCGGACCGCCCCACCCGTGGTGATCACGTCCTCGATCAGCACGACCTTCTTGCCGGCGTACGGCAGTCCTTCGGCGAGCTTCGCGGTGCCGTACTCCTTGGCCTTCTTGCGCACGAACACGACCGGCAGACCGACGAGCTGGCTCACCGCGGTGGCGATCGGGATACCACCCATCTCCAGGCCACCGAGCACCTCCGCGTCGTGCGGAAGCAGCTGCGCGACCTCACGTGCGACCCGGGCCAGCAGCAGCGGGTCGGCCTCGAAGAGGTACTTGTCGAAGTACTCGTTGCTCACCTGACCCGAGCGGAGGGTGAACTCGCCGCTGAGGCGGCAGGTGGCGTCGATGTCGGCGGCGAGGGCGGAGTCGGTGGTCGTCACGGGTTGCAGGCTATGCCGTGGCGGCGCCTGTGGAGAACGCGGGCAGGCTTCCGCTGACTCGTGCACCGTGGTGTCGGCCGCCGGCGAATGCCGGTTGGCCAGACCTGTTCTCGGGTCCATCATGGAAGGAGCATCGATGTGTCACTGCCACTCACCGCAACGGCAAGGGGAACCATGGCCACCGCGATTCCGGTCGACCGGTCCACACCCGGCATCGAGCGCACACCCATGTCCTTCGAGGAGTTCCGACAGCTTCCGGAGAAGCCGAAGGCGGAGTGGGTCGACGGGGTGGCGGTGATCTACACCATGCCTACCGCCCTGCACCACGCGTCGCTGCAGTACGAACTGGCATTCTGGTTCCGCAACCACTTCCCGGAACTGTGGGGAGGCACCGAGGTCGACACCATGTTGCCCGCCAATCGGATGCGTCGTCCCGACCTGGCACTCGCCGTCCGCGCGCAACATGGCAAGTGGCTCGACGGCACCGAGGATCCCCCACTCATCGTCGTGGAGATCCTTTCGCCGAGCACGCGGGGCGAAGACCTCCTCCGCAAAGCGCCCGAATATGCCGATGCAACCATCGCCCAGTACTGGGTCGTCGACCCCGATGACCAACCATCGATCGAGGTCAACGAGCTCGTCGACGGCACGTGGGAGAAGGTTGCGCGGGTCTCGCCGACCAAGCCGACGGCCATGGTGACCGTCCCGGGGTACGACCCGGTCGAACTCGACTTCCGGGAGATCTTCCGGCAGTAGCGTGGGCGTCATGCCGTCAGCAGCACGCCGCGTCGCGGGGATGGGTACGACGATCTTCGCGGAGATGTCCGCCCTCGCCGCCCGCACGGGTGCGGTCAACCTGGGCCAGGGTTTCCCCGACACCGACGGTCCCCCGCAGATCCTCGATGCCGCTGTTGCTGCGGTGCGGGGCGGTGCCAACCAGTACGCCCCCGGCATCGGCATTGCGGCACTGCGGCAGGCGATCGCTGCGCACCAGCACCGCCGCTACGGCATCGACCTGGATCCGGACACCGAGGTCGTCGTGACCACGGGCTGCACCGAGGCGATCGCAGGCGCGCTGCTCGGGTTGGTCGATCCGGGCGATGAGGTGGTCGTCCTGGAGCCGTACTACGACTCCTACACCGCGATGATCGACTTCGCCGGAGGGGTACGCCGACCGGTGACCCTGCGCGCACCTGACTTCCGGCTCGACCCCGACGAGCTCGCTGCCGCTGTGTCGTCGCGGACCAAGCTGATCCTGCTCAACACGCCCCACAATCCGACCGGCCGGGTGCTGGATGCCGACGAGTTGGCCGCTGTGGCGCGAGTCGCCATCGAGCACGACCTGATCGTGGTGACCGACGAGGTCTACGAGCACCTCACCTTCGACGGACGACGACACGTGCCGATCTCGACGCTGCCGGGAATGGCCGAGCGGACGCTGACCCTGTCGAGTGCAGGCAAGTCCTGGTCGGTGACGGGCTGGAAGGTCGGCTGGGCCACCGGTCCAGCCGTATTGGTCGGCGCTGTCACAGCCGCCAAGCAGTGGCTGACCTTCACCTCCGGTGCTCCCCTCCAGCCGGCGGTTGCCGCCGCTCTCGACACGGGAGACGGCTTCCCCGCCGCCCTCGCTGCGGGCCTGCAGACGCAACGGGACCAGCTCGTTGCGGGTCTGCGGTCGGCCGGGCTGACGACGTACGTCCCGGAAGGGACCTACTTCGCGACCACCGATGTCAGCGATCTCGGGTGGGCGAGCGGTGGCGACTTCTGCCGCGCCCTGCCCGAGCGGGCCGGGGTGGTGGCGATCCCCTCAGAGGTCTTCTACGACCACCCGGACGCCCCCGGCGCAGGACGACAGCTGGTGCGGTGGGCGTTCTGCAAGCGCTCCGAGGTCATCGACGAGGCGGTACGCCGTCTGGTCGGCGCGGACCTGAGCCGCTGACCCCATCCGCCCTCAGCGCACGCTCCGCTCGACGTACCAGCGGGCGACCTCGGGCCGCAGCAGCAACCGGAGCACGGTCGCCAGCGTGGCGAAGAGGATCAGCAGGGGCCAGGCCGAGAGCGCGAACAGCAACGTCATCAGCGCGGCCGCGGCGGTGGAGATCGCGAGGGTGATCCGGGCCCAGTTCTGGCCGACGAAGGCGAGGCCGGCGAGCACGACCGCGGCCAGCGCCCAAGCGATCAGACCGGCGACGACGAGATAGACGCTCGCGACCACGTCGGCCTCGGTCACCTGAGCGGTCCTGATCCAGGCCGGCTGGCCCTTCATCACCTCGGTGAAGACCTGGTGCCTGTTCTGCGACACCCAGGTCGCCGCCACCCCGAGCACCACCACCACGAGGGCACTGGTGATCCAGGTGATGACGCAGGCCACCAGCAATGCCGGCGGCCGGAATGCATCGGCAGTCCGCCGGCCGTGGGTTGCGTGAGGTACGACGGGCGGGACCGTCGGGGTCGGAGACCCGGGCTGCTGCGGGAGCGCCGGGGGCACAGGTCCGCCCCGCGGTGCGGGCGGTCGCAGCGTCGCGAGACGTGCGGCACGGCGCTCCTCGTAGCGCTGCACCCACGGGCGCCCGGCGTACCAGTCGCGGGTGGGCTGGAGCCACAGCAGCACGATCCCGGCCAGCACCATCGGGGCGAGGAAGCCTGCCGTGGCGAGCCCGCCGAAGAACAGCAGCGGCGACAGAGCGGTCAACGCGATCCGCGCGCTGGCCGATCGTTTGAAGACCTGGACACCGAGGATCGCGGACGCCGTCGCTGCCCCCGCACCGATCAGGCAGAGGACCCGGATGGCGGTCGCGAGGCCGTCGACGGTCATGCCGAGATCGCCCGTCACCGGGTCGGCGAGCACCTTGGCGAGCTCGTCCTGCACCTCGATCGTGTGGAGGGTGGAGATCCGCTGCCAGGCGCTGAGCACGACGAACACGGATCCGCCCACGATCAGCGCCCCCGCCAGGGTCGCCTGTCCCGGCCGGGGCTGCTGATCGCTCATGGGCTCATTCCATCAAACGCTGAGGACCAGCCCGTCCTCGCCCCGATCGACGGTGACCGAGCCACCATCGACGACCTCGCCGCCGATCAGCAACCGCGCGAGCGGGTCGCCGATCGCGGTCTGGACCAGCCGCCGCAGCGGACGGGCGCCGTACGCCGGGTCGTAGCCGGTGTCGGCCAGCCAGGCGCGGGCCTCGGGAGTCACCGAGAGCGAGATGCGGCGTACGGCGAGCCGGGCCTCCAACGACCGGAGCTGGATCTCCACGATCCGGGCCAGGTCGTCGCGGGTGAGAGCGTCGAAGGCGACGATCTCGTCGAGCCGGTTGAGGAACTCGGGCTTGAACGCCTGCCGGACGACCCCCAGCACGGACTCCTTCTGCACCTGCGGTGACAGCGCGGGGTCGACCAGGAACTGCGAGCCCAGGTTGGAGGTGAGGATCAGGATCGTGTTGCGGAAGTCGACCGTGCGGCCCTGACCGTCGGTCAACCGACCGTCGTCGAGCACCTGCAGCAGGATGTCGAAGACCTCGGGGTGCGCCTTCTCCACCTCGTCCAGCAGCACGACCGAATAGGGCCGGCGCCGGACCGCCTCGGTGAGCTGGCCACCCTCGTCGTAGCCGACATAGCCCGGAGGGGCACCGACCAGGCGGGCGACCGAGTGCTTCTCGGCGTACTCGCTCATGTCGATGCGCACGATGGCGCGGTCATCGTCGAAGAGGAAGTCCGCCAGCGACTTGGCCAGCTCGGTCTTGCCGACCCCGGTCGGGCCGAGGAAGAGGAACGAGCCGGTGGGACGGTTGGGGTCGGAGATGCCGGCCCGCGCCCGGCGTACGGCGTCGCTGACGGCGCGCACCGCGTCGGCCTGCCCGATCAGGCGGGTGGCCAGGACCTGCTCCATGTCGAGCAGCTTGGCGCTCTCGCCCTGCAGCAGGCGGCCCGTGGGGATGCCGGTCCAGGCCTCGACGACCTCTGCGACCTGGACGGCACCGACCTCCTCGCCGACCAGCTTCTCTGCCTTGTCGCTCTGGTCCTCGTCGGTCGAGCCGACTGCTTCGACGGCCTTGATCTGCTGCTCGAGCGCAGGGATCTGGCCGTAGAGGATCGCGCTGGCGCCACCCAGATCACCGTCACGCTGCAGCCGCTCGGCCTCGATCCGGAGCTGGTCGAGCTGACGACGCAGCACGCCCTCGCCCTCGAGCTCGGCCTTCTCCCGCTCCCACCGGGCCTCGAGCCCGCGCAGCGACTCCTCCTTGTCGGCGAGGTCGGCCCGCAACACCTCGAGCCGCTCCCGCGAAGCGTCGTCCGACTCCTTGGCGAGAGCGAACTCCTCCATCTTGAGCCGGTCGACCTGGCGGCGGAGCTGGTCGATCTCCTCCGGGGAGGACTCGATCTCCATCCGCAGCCGGGATGCGGCCTCGTCCACGAGGTCGATCGCCTTGTCGGGCAGCTGACGGCCCGAGATGTAACGGTCGGACAGGGTCGCGGCCGCCACCAGGGCAGCGTCGGTGATGCGCACGCCGTGGTGCGCTTCGTACTTCTCCTGGATGCCGCGCAGGATCTGGATCGTGTCCTCGACCGACGGCTCGCCGACGAAGACCTGCTGGAAACGCCGCTCCAGCGCAGGGTCCTTCTCAATCGACTCGCGGTACTCGTCAAGAGTGGTCGCGCCGATCATGTGCAGCTCACCGCGCGCGAGCATCGGCTTGAGCATGTTGCCGGCGTCCATCTGCGAGTCGCCGCCGGCACCCGCGCCGACGACCGTGTGGAGCTCGTCGATGAACGTGATGACCTGGCCCTCGGACTGCTTGATCTCGTCGAGAACGGCCTTGAGCCGCTCCTCGAACTCGCCGCGATACTTCGCGCCCGCGACCATGCCCATCAGGTCGAGGCTCAGCACCCGCTTGCCCTTGAGCGAGTCAGGGACGTCGCCGTCGACGACGCGCTGCGCAAGCCCCTCGACCACGGCGGTCTTGCCGACCCCGGGCTCACCGATCAGCACCGGGTTGTTCTTCGTACGCCGGCTGAGCACCTGGATCACGCGCCGGATCTCCTGGTCGCGCCCGATCACTGGGTCGAGCTTGCCCTCCTCGGCCGCCGCGGTCAGGTCGACCGAATACTTCTCCAGTGCTTCGTACGTCGACTCCGCGTCCTGAGACGTCACCCGACGGTTGCCACGAACCGCCGTCAACGCCTCCTGCAGGACGTCGGCCGTCAGGCCCGCGTCGACCAGCACCTTCTGCGCGGTCGACTCGACGGTGGCCAGGGCGACCAGAAGGTGCTCGCTGGCGACGTACTCGTCCTTCATCGAGCGGGCCAGGTCCAACGCCGACGCGAGAACCCGGGTGAACGATGCGGATCCGGCTGGCTGCTGGACGGTCGCGCCGCTGGCCCGCGGCAACGCGTCCCGCGCGGCCGATGCCGCATGCACGACGCTGCTGACGTCCGTCCCGGTCTTGGCGACCAGGCTGGCCGCGATCCCGTCCTGCTGCAGCAGCAGCGCGACGAGCAGGTGGATCGGATCAACGTTGGTGTTGCCCGCCGTGGTCGCGGCGAGCTGGGCAGCCTCGATCGCCTCGCGGCTGCGCGTGGTGAACTTGTCGGCCCCGAACTGGCTCATGCAGTGCTCCTCGAGAAGTGTCTGATGTCATTCTGGCCGGAATCCTCCGGCCGGTCACCAGTCACAACACCAGCAAAGTTGAGTCCATTCCACTCAACTTTGTCTTGCTCGAGCGCTGTTCAGGCGTTGAACCTCGGCGTGCGCTTCTCCACGAATGCTGCAACACCCTCCACGCCGTCCGGGGAGCCGGCGAGGGCGCGGATCGACAGCGACTCCTTGCGCAGGGCGGTCTCGGGGGTCGGGGCGGCGATCTCGCGGAGCAGTCGCTTGGCAGCACCGTTGGCTGCCGCCGAGGATGCGGCGAGACCGGCCACCGTGGCCTCGACGGCCTCCTCCAGCTCGGCGGCGGGCACGACCCGCGCCACCAGTCCGGCAGCCTGCGCCTCCTGTGCCGTCAGCAGGTCGCCGAGGATCGCCAGTCGCAACGTCCGGTGCAGGCCGAGCGTGTTGACCAGCAGCGAGCTGCCGCCGTCGGGCGACAGGCCGACCTTGGTGTAGGCGAGGCTGAACTTGACGTTGTCGGCAGCGATCACGACGTCAGCTGCGGCGGCCAGCGGGAAGCCCGCACCTGCGGCGGTCCCCTGGACGACGCTGACCACGATCGCCTCCGATCGGACCAGCTCACTGACCACGCGGTGCAACGCCTCGGCCAGGTCGTCGATGAACGAGGCGACGTCGTCGGAGCCGGCGAACGCGCCCAGATCGCCACCGACGGAGAAGAACCGGCCCTCCGCCGCCAGCACGATCACCCGGGCCGCGTCGCGGCCTGCCTGGCGTACGGCGGCGTGCAGCTCGCTCACCGAGGCGAGGTTGATCGGATTGCCCCGATCCCCATCAGCCAGCGTGATCCGAGCGACGCCGTCGGCGTACTGGTAGCGAACGAGAGCAGTCATCTTCATCATCCTTCGAATGCGTGGGGAGAGTTCGGAGCGGTCAGGAGGCGCAGTCGCCGGTGCCGACCTCAGCATTGGCCCGGGTGCCTGCGGTGGCGGTCGCCTGGACCTGGTGGGCGGTCAGCGCATAGCCGGTCTGCGGGTCGGTGACGGATGCGGCGAAGACGACGCCCGCGACCTTTCCGGCCGGAGTGACGATCGGGCCACCCGAGTTGCCGGGGCGGACCAGTCCGCGCAGCGAATAGACCTCGCGCACCACGGTGCCGTTGCCGTAGATGTCCGGCGAGCGGAGGTTCTGCATCGCACGCACGCGGCCCGTCTGGATGTCGAAGGGCCCGTCCTGCGGATAGCCGATGATCGCCACCGGGTCCTCGGCGCCGACGGTGGTGTCGAACGCCAGCGGCTTCGCGCTCTGCGTGTCGAGCGAGAGGATCGCGACGTCGAGCTCGGGGTTGTAGACCACGACCCGGGCCAACTCGGTGCCGCCGCCGATGCTGACCTCGGGGTCCTTCACGCCGGCCACGACGTGGGCATTGGTCATCACCCGGCCGTCGGCATAGACGAATCCCGTGCCCTCGACTCCGCGGCCGCAGCTGTTGGCGCCCCGGATCTTGACCACACTGGTCCGGGTCGACTTGACCGCTTTCGTGCCCGGCAGGTCCTGCGGGCCGGGCGCGACCTCGACGATCCGCTCCGGAGCGAACGGCTCCAGATAGCGCGGGAAGAAGCCCGTGCCGACGACATTGTTGAAGGCCTGCAGGGCATTGGGTGCCGAGGACGGCAGGGCTCCGTTGACCTTGGCCAGCACCACCGAGCTGCGCACCACCGAGGTGACGCCGCCGATCCGCGTGCCCGAGACCGCCACTCCGAGCGCCCACGCGACCAACAGGACCGCGAGGGCGCTCAACAGTGCCCCGCCCACGGCGTCGAGAGCGCGAGCCGGTTGCCAGGTGATCCGTTCGCGGACCCGGGATCCGGCGTACTGCAACAAGGCCTGTCCCAGGGACGCGCACAGGATCACGATGAAAAGCGCGCCGAGGGACACCGCCAGGGACGGTTCGAAACTCTTCAGGACGACCGGCGCGAGCATGATCCCGCCCAGACCGCCCGAGAGCAGGCCCACGGTCGCGAAGGCACCCGTGATGAAGCCCTGCCAGTAGCCGGACAGGGCATAGGCAGCGACGAGGACCACGAGCAACCAGTCGAGGACGTTCACCGGTTGGGCTCCAGGATGTCCATGCCGTCCCCCGTGTCGTCGTCGCTCGCGGCGGTCGCCGCCCTGCGCTGGACGTATTCCGCGAGCATGTAGTCGGGGAGATCATGCACCGGCGGGTCACTCACCGCGGGCAACCACCCGAGATAGTCGAAGAACCGGGTCAGGATCCCACCCGTGAACCCCCACAGGATCACGTCCTTGTCGGGGCCGATCAGGAAGCCGGGACCGTTCCAACCACCCGGATGCCGCACCTGGATCCGGTGCTCCGGGTCGAAGAGATCGTCGAGCGTGACCCGGTGGATCGCGTGCACCTCCGCAGGCGAAGCCACCCGGATCGGCGCCGGATCACGCCACCACGCCAGCACCGGCGTCACCGCGAAGTTGGACGGTGGCAGCCACAGCTCGGGCAGCGTCGCGAACACCTCGACCCCGGCCGGATCGACGCCGATCTCCTCCTGCGCCTCCCGCAGCGCCGCCTCCACGACCGTCTCCCCCGGATCGATGCTGCCGCCCGGGAAGGACACCTGCCCCGGATGCGACCTCATGTCGTGGGCGCGTTCGGTGAGCAGGACGTCGTGATCGCCGAAGAGCATCAGCACCGCGCCCCGGCGTACCGGCTGGCCGGCGGGCGGCAGGAACGCCGTCAGGTCGCTGCCCTGGATCCGCTGCGCGCCGTCGGAGACCGGCAGCAGCCACTCCGGAAGATCAGCGGGTACGACGATCTGGTCGGCCATCGACGTCACGCCCCTGCCTTGAGGTCGATGCCGAGGGCATCCTTCACCAAGGCCACCACCTCGTCGGACGAGTCCACGCCGCCGGTCCGCGGCTTCGAGACCTTGCCGTCGGCGCCGACGAAGAGGAAGAACGGCATCCCGCGCCCGAGCGTCATCTTGGTGTCCTGCAGATCGCCACAGCCGTCGGCGAGCGAGGGATAGGTGACGCCCAACTGCCGCGCCAGGTCGATGGCGGCACCGGGATAGGTGTCGAGATAGTTGACCCCGATGACGGCGATCTGATCGCCGTACTTCTCGTGGAACTGCTGAAGGGCCGGCATCTCCTTGCGGCAGGGCACGCAGTTGGAGGACCAGAAGTTGATCACCGCCGGGCCCTTGACCTGCGAAAGCGCCGCACCGGTGCTTCCACCCAGACAGTCGATCTCGCGATCGGGCAGACGCGCGGCCTCGCCGCCGCCGACCGACAGGGTCTGCGGCGTGCAGTCCGCGATGCCGGCTGCCTCACGGTCCTTGATCAGGTCCGCGCTGTTGGCGTCCACCTTGCACGCGAAGCTCGGCGCGGCGCTGTCGCACCCGGTGAGGAGAACGCCGGCGGCCAGCAGGGCCACCGCGACGGCGCGCAGACGCATCAGTTGGGGCCCTCGGTCCGGACCAGTTTCTCCGCCTCGACCTGGTCGGTCGGTCCGGTGCCGTAGGAAGGACACCACTTCGCGACCGGGCAGGCGCCGCAGGCGGGCTTCTTGGCGTGGCAGATCCGGCGGCCGTGCCAGATCACGTGATGGCTCAGCATCGTCCAGTCCCGCTTGGGGAAGAGCGCACCGATCGCGTGCTCGACCTTCACCGGATCGGTCTCCTCGGTCCACCCGAAGCGTCGCGTGAGCCGCCCGAAGTGCGTGTCGACCGTGATGCCGGGGATGTCGAAGGCGTTGCCCAGCACGACGTTCGCGGTCTTGCGACCCACGCCCGGCAGCGTCACGAGGTCCTCGAGCCGGGCGGGCACCTGGCCGTCGTACCGCTCGACGAGGGCAGCACTCAACTTCAGCAACGACTCGGTCTTGGCGCGGAAGAACCCCAGCGGTCCGACGATCTGCTCGAGATGGGCGCGGTCGGCAGCCGCCATCGACGCCGGGTCGGGGTAGGCCGCGAACAGGGTCGGGCGCACCGCGTTGACCCGCTTGTCGGTGGTCTGCGCCGACAGCACCGTCACCACGAGGCACTGGAAGGCGTCGTCGAAGTCGAGCTCGGCCTTGGCGTCGGGATAGGTCTCGGCGAGGACCCGATCGATCTTGCGAGCCCGTCTGACGAGTTGGGTCGACGTCTCATCGGTGATGTCGATCGGCCGCACGGCGCAACCCTACGTCGTGACGCCGACACTCTCCGGCCCGCCCACGCCTCGTGCTCGACCGGGCGCAGACCCGCGGCCATGTCGGCGCGTGGCGGTTATGTGTGACATGTGGCACTGGCTAGGATGCCGAGGACCGGGTTTGATGCAAGTTTGGAGGAAGCGTGGACAACGACGTACTCCGTCAGGCGCCACTGTTCAGTGCCCTCGACGACGAGGCCATGGCAGCGCTGCGCACGTCGATGGCCACCATACGGCTGCGGCGCGGTGAGGCGCTGTTCCACGAGGGCGACAGCGGCGACAAGCTGTATGTCGTCCTCGAGGGAAAGGTGAAGCTCGGCCGCACCTCCTCGGACGGCCGGGAGAACCTGCTCGCGATCATGGGCCCCGGCCAGATGTTCGGCGAGCTCTCGCTCTTCGACCCCGGCCCGCGCTCGGCCACGCTGACCGCCGTCACCGACGCCGAGTTCGCCTCGCTGTCGCACGAGGACCTGCTGCGCTGGCTCGAGGACCGTCCCTCGGTCGCCCGCGGACTGCTCGCCCAGCTCGCCCAGCGGCTGCGCAAGGCCAATGACGTCGTCGCCGACCTGGTCTTCTCCGACGTGCCCGGTCGTGTCGCCAAGGCGCTGCTCGACCTCGCCGACCGCTTCGGCCGCACCGCCGACGACGGCGTCCACGTGCACCACGACCTCACCCAGGAGGAGCTCGCCCAGCTGGTCGGCGCCTCCCGTGAGACGGTCAACAAGGCGCTCGCCGACTTCGCCTCGCGCGGCTGGCTGCGCCTGGAGCCCCGCTCCGTCGTCATCCTCGATATGGAGCGCATGTCCCGCCGCGCGAGGTAGGCGTCGGCTGGTCGATCTGCAGGGTGGCTGGTCGATCTGCAGGTTTCCCAAGGGATGCAGCCATCCCGACACTTCCCCGTTCAAATTTGAACGGGGAAGTGCAGATTTCACTGCATCCCTTGGGAAACCTGCACCGTCAGAGCTGGGCGAGATAGGCCAACTGCGCGCGCACGGACCACTCGGCCGCGCCCCAGAGCGACTCGTCGACGTCGGCGTACACGACCTCGACGACCCGCCGCGGCAGCTCCGGGTCCTCGGCGACCTCGGCCGGAAGGCTGCCGGCGGAGAGGCCGAGCCGTTCGAGGGCGGCGGAGACCTGGGCGAGACGCTCGCGACGGTGCACCACATAGTGGTCGAGTACGCCGGCGGCGTCGGCGAGCACCGGACCGTGGGCCGGCCACAGGGTGGATGCCCGACCTGAGGTGACCAGGGCACGCATCCTGGCGATGGAGTCGAAGTAGGAGCCGAGGTCGCCGTCGGGATGGACGATCACGGTCGTGCCGCGCCCGAGCACCATGTCGCCGGTGAGCAGGGCCCCGTCGGCCTCGACGAGCAGCGAGATCGAGTCGGTGGTGTGGCCGGGAGTGGTCAGCACCTCGACGTCGAGGCCGCCGACCGAGATGACCTCGCCGTCACGCAGCGGGTCCGCGCGCCAACACTGTTCGGCGTCGAGACCGCGCACACCGCAGCCCATCCGCTCGGCGAACGACCGGGCCGCCTCGGTGTGGTCGATGTGGTGGTGCGTGACGACGACCTGGTCGACCGTGCCGGCCACCGCCGCCACCGCGTCGAGGTGCTCGTCGGCGAGCGGGCCGGGGTCGACCACGATCGACCGGTCCGAGCCGGGCTCACGCAGCACCCAGGTGTTGGTGCCGTCGAGCGTCATGATGCCGGGGTTGGGGGCCAGGACGCATCGGCCGCGCTCGCCGTACGGGCCTCCCGTCCACGGCTCCATGTCAGCCCCTCCGCGCGGCCAGCAGCGGCCGCAACCCGTCCGGCATCGACAGGGTGAGACCGTCGCCGAGCGGCTCGACCTCGGGCATGAACATCTCGACACTGCGGTCGATGCTGGCTGCCATCACCTCATCCACGGTGCCGAGGGAGCCGACCTCGAGGCAGGTGAGGTACGTCGGCGGCAGCATCGCCATCTCGCCGCGCTCGGCCTGCTCGGCAGCCTCGGTGGCGCCGAGCCAGACGACCTCGGACGATTCGGTCGACACGTCGCGGGTGACCTGTCCCTCGGGCAGGCGAGCCGCGAAGAACCAGGTGCGGTAGCGCTTCGGCTCGAAGACCGGGGTGAGCCAGCCGCTCCAGATGCCGAGCAGGTCGGTGCGCAGCACAAGTCCGCGCCGGTCGAGGAAGTCGGTCATCGACAGTTCGCGGGACTCGAGCGCCACCCGGTCCGTCTCCCAGTCCTCACCGGTCGTGTCGGCGACGACCGAGTCGGCGGAGGTGCCGGCGAGCAGCACTCCCGACTCCTCGAAGGTCTCGCGGACAGCCGCGCACACCAGCGCGCGGGCGACGTCCTCGGTCGTGCCGAGTCGAGCTGCCCACTCCGCAGGTTGAGGCCCGGCCCACGCCACCGTGTGGTCGTAGTCGCGCGGATCCACGCCCCCACCGGGGAAGACGCACATGCCGCCCGCGAAGTCCATCGACACCTGACGGCGCAACAGATAGACCTCCGGCTCCCCTGCAGCCCCCGGGCGCTGCAGGATCACGGTCGCCGCATCACGCGGCTGCGCTGCGACCCGTCGCCCGTCGGCGTACTCCGCCGCGACCTCGGCGAGGTGTGTCGGCAGCGGCACGGGCGGCAGGGGGATCCTCACGCAAGCACCTCGGCGATGACCTCCACCTCGACCGGCGCATCCAGCGGAAGGACGGGTACGCCCACGGCGGAGCGTGCATGCACGCCCGCGTCGCCGAAGGCGGCCGCGAACAGCTCCGACGCACCGTTGGCGACAGCAGGCTGTCCGGTGAAGTCCGGCGTCGAGGCGATGAAGGCGACCACCTTCACGATCCGCACGTTGGCCAGGTCGCCGGCCTGCGACTTGATCGCGGCGATCGCGTTGAGGGCACACTGCTGCGCGCAGGCGACGGCATCCTCGGAGCTGACCTCACCCCCGACCTTGCCGGTGGCCATCAGCGCGCCGTCACGCACCGGCAACTGGCCGGAGGTGTAGACGAGGTTGCCGGTGCGGATCGCCGGGACATAGGCGGCGACGGGCGGCACGACTTCGGGAACCGTGAGGCCGAGGCCGGCGAGACGGGTCTCAGGGGTCGCGCTCATCGATCAGCCCTCCGCCGGACGCTTGAAGTAGGCGATGTCGTTGCCACCCTGGCCGGGAATGAGGGTGACGAGCTCCCACCCGTCCTGGCCGAAGTTGTTGAGGATCTGCGCCGCGACATGGTTGAGGACGGGCGCCACCTGGTACTCCCACTTGGTCATGGTCCTGACCTTACTCACGACCGCTCCGGCGACGCCGTGTGGTCGCGCTCACACTGTGCGACGATGCCCCCGTGAGTCTCGACAACGCCGTCTGGATGCTGACCGCGCTCGCCGCCGTCGTCATCCTCCTCACCCGGATGCGGCTCTCCTCCGAACAGACCCAGTCCGGCCACGCCGTCGTCCCCCTCGCCATCGTCAACGCCCACACCGTGGTCGGGCTGGCGGCGCTGGTGCTGTGGATCGTCTACCTGAGCTCACCCAGCGGCCTGCTCGGGGCAATCGCGCTGGCGCTGTGGTGGCTGGAGGTGCTGGTCGGCGTCCTCATCCTCGCCCGCTGGTTCTCCCGCCCGAGCAAGCACGC
>JASLDK010000345.1 GCA_030145945.1 Nocardioides sp. | reverse complement strand
CCGCGGACGGACTGTGTGTCTACGTTGCGGACGGGCCGCTTCTGCTCGATGATGTCGTACATCAGCGGCTGGGGGTACGACGGGTCGTTCCCCTCGTTGTGGCCGCGGCGGCGGTAGCAGACGAGATCGATGACGACGTCGCTCTTGAACGCCTGGCGGTATTCGAACGCGAGTCGGGCGACGCGGATGCACGCCTCCGGGTCGTCGCCGTTGACGTGGAAGATCGGCGCCTGGACCATCCGCGCGACGTCGGTGCAGTAGAGCGTCGAGCGCGACGAACCGGGGGAGGTGGTGAACCCGACCTGGTTGTTGATGACGACGTGGATCGTGCCGCCGGTGCGGTAACCCCGCAGTTGCGAGAGGTTGAGCGTCTCAGCGACGACACCCTGACCGGCGAAAGCGGCGTCGCCGTGGAGCAGCACCGGCAGCACCGGGAACTCCTCGCCGCGGTTGAGCACGTCCTGCTTGGCGCGGGCGATGCCCTCGAGGACCGGGTCGACCGTCTCGAGGTGCGAGGGGTTTGCAGCGACCGAGACGGCGATGGTCTCGCCGGTGCCGGCGACGAAGGTGCCCTCGGCGCCGAGGTGGTACTTCACGTCGCCTGAACCCTGGACCGTGCGCGGGTCGATGTTGCCCTCGAACTCGCGGAAGATCTGGTTGTAGGACTTGCCGACGATGTTGGCCAGCATGTTGAGACGACCGCGATGCGCCATGCCGATCGCGACCTCTTCGAGGCCGGACTGAGCGGCAGCCTCGGCGATCTCGTCGACGACGGGGACCGTCGTCTCGCCGCCCTCCAGCGAGAAGCGCTTCTGGCCGACGAACTTCGTCTGCAGGAAGGTCTCGAATGCTTCGGCCTGGTTGAGCTTCAGCAGGATCCGCAACTGCTCCTCACGGGGCGTCTTGCTGTGCGGCTGCTCGACCCGCTCCTGGATCCACGCACGCTGCTCGGGGTCCATGATGTGCATGTACTCGATGCCGGTGGTGCGGCAGTAGGAGTCGCGCAGGATGCCGAGGATGTCGCGCAACTTCATGAAGCGGCGGTCGCGGCCGCCGAAGGAGCCGGTCGGGAACTCGCGGTCGAGGTCCCACAGCGTCAGGCCGTGCGACTCGATGCGCAGGTCGGGATGGCTGCGCTGCTTGTATTCCAGCGGGTCGGTGTCGGCCATCAGGTGACCGCGCACGCGGTAGGCGTGGATCAGCTCGAGGATCCGCGCCTGCTTGTCGATCTGGTCGTCGTGGGACGTCGCGATGTCGGCGTTCCACCGGATCGGCTCGTAGGGGATCCGCAGCGCACGGAAGATCTCGTCGTAGAAGCCGTCCTGGCCGAGCAGGTACTTGTGCACCTGGCCGAGGAACTCACCCGACTGGGCGCCCTGGATGACGCGGTGGTCATAGGTCGAGGTCATCGTCATGATGCGCGAGATCGCGTTGCGCGCGATGGTGTCCTCGGACGCGCCCTGGAACTCCGGCGGGTAGTCCATCGACCCGACGCCGATGATCGCCGCCTGGCCCTGCATCAGGCGCGGCACCGAGTTGTTGGTGCCCAGACCGCCGACGTTGGTGAGGCTGACCGTCGTGCCGGAGTAGTCCTCCATGGTCAGCTTGTTGTCCTTGGCCTTGCGCACGATCTCCTCGTACGCCGTCCAGAACTGCGCGAAGTCCATCGACTCGCACGCCTTGATGCTCGGCGCGACGAGCTGTCGGCTGCCGTCGGCCTTGACCTGGTCGATCGCCAGGCCGAGGTTGATGTGGGCCGGCGTCACCATGGTCGGCTTGCCGTTGACCTCGTCGAAGGTGTTGTTCATCGCCGGCTGGGCCTTGATCGCCTTGACGATCGCGTAGCCGATCAGGTGGGTGAACGACACCTTGCCGCCCCGGGCGCGCTTGAGGTGGCTGTTGATGACGATGCGGTTGTCCCACAGCAGCTTCACGGGGATGTTGCGCACCGAGGTCGCGGTCGGCACGGACAGCGAGATGTCCATGTTCTTCGCGGTCGCGGCCGGAATGCCACGCAGCACGGTCAGGGTCGGTTCGTCGCTGGCGCTGACCGGTGCGGGACGCGGCGCGTCCTTCGGCGTCGGCGCAGGGGAGTCCGCCTTCGGCGGCGTCGGCGTGGTCGAGGAGGCGGGGCTCACCTGGGGAGCAGGCGTGGCCTTGGGGGTCGGAGCAGCAGCGGCAGGCGCCGCGGGGGGGACTGCAGCTGGTGCCGGCGCGGCGGGCGCGGCAGGCGCAGCCGGGGCAGCGGCGGGCGTCGTACCGTTGCCAGCGCTGGTGCCCTTGCCGTTCTTGAAGAACGCGGACCACGCCGGATCGACACTGTTCGGGTCAGCGTCGAAACGTTCCTTCATCTCCTCGACGAGCCACTCATTGGCTCCGAAGTCCTCGGGAACGTGGGATCCGGTGGACTGGTCTGACGACTGCGTCACGACGTGCTTCGCCTCTTCCGATGAGCTGGACGCACCCGCCGCCGATAGCGGGTGGCTGTCGACCGCCAAGGCTAGTCGCATCCCGAAGCAAATACCGACCTGTGGTCACGGTTTCGTTCCGGGTGTTACGCAACAGACACGAGGAGGGCCCCGGAGAGTCAGTTCGCGGTGCCGTCCCGGGCCTCACGAGCACCCTGTCCGGCGAGGGCATCAGCGCGTTCATTGCCCGGATCCCCGGCGTGGCCCTTCACCCAGTGCCACTCGATGTCGTGCTCGGCCGCGGCGGCATCGAGACGACGCCACAGGTCCTCGTTCTTGACCGGCGCCTTGGCCGAGGTGCGCCAGCCGTTGGCCTTCCACTTCGCGACCCACGACAGGATCCCGTTGCGGACATAGCTGCTGTCCGTGTAGAGGTCGACGGCCGAGTGGCGGTTGAGGGACTCGAGCGCCTGGATCGCCGCCATCAACTCCATGCGGTTGTTGGTGGTCGTCGGCTCGCCGCCGTACAACTCCTTCTCGTGCTGGCCGTAGGTCAGCACGGCGCCCCAGCCACCGGGGCCGGGATTCCCGAGGCACGCGCCGTCGGTGTAGATGGTGACGCGCGAGGTGGTGTCCATTGTGCGCCTCCGGCAGGATTCGAACCTGCGACACCTGGTACCGGAAACCAGTGCTCTATCCCCTGAGCTACGAAGGCATGCACTGCGTGCTGCGAGCCGTGCGAGAGCGACCCTACAGCCACCGGGGGAGCAGGATGAAACCGGGA
>JASLDK010000332.1 GCA_030145945.1 Nocardioides sp. | reverse complement strand
CTGGTAGAACGTCTCGCCCACATGGAAGGCCGAGAAGACGTCGATGTGGCAGTGGCGACCGTCCGAGAGCGGCAGCAGCAACTTGATGTCACCGCCGGACATCCGCAGGACCTTCCACCCGTGATCGCGCATCGCGCGGGTGATCCGGTAGGACTCGGTCACGATGTCGGCCGGCGAGGTGTGCTCGGAGAGGTAGCACAGGTCGGTGTCCGAGTCGTGCGCGAGCATCCGACCCTCGCGGACTGCTCCGAGCAGCGCCCCATAGTTGAGGTACGCCGCCACGCCGGCGTGCTCACGCAGGTCGTCGATCGCCCTGCGGGTGCCGGCGAGGATCTCGTTGCGGATGCCTTCGTCGGTGGCGGAGAACGATCGGGCGAGGTGACCGACCTTGTCGACGCTGAGACGATGACCGGCGCTGTCGACAACCTCCAGCACGCCATCACCCGAGCCGAGGCCGACCTCGTCGTCGTACAGGACCGAGGAGCCGATCGCGTCGGTGACCCGAACTCGCCCACGGCCGCTGAGGTGGGGCCGCAGCGCCTCGGGCCAGGGCACGAGCACTCCCCTGCCGTTCGCCTGTCCGTCGCGCGCCGGGGTCAGTGACCAGACGTAGTGACCGTCGATCTCGACGACGAGGGGGTCGGCACCGGGCGGAACGAGGAGCCCCTCGTCGGAGACGGCGGCACTCATCCGGCGGAGATCTCAGCGGCACCCGACCGGTGGGCGAGCGCCTTGCGCAGCGCGGTCGAGGAGGTCTGCAGCGTGTAGGGGAAGTAGGTGACCTCGACGCCGAGCAGACCCATCCGCTGCTCGAGCGCTCGGCCCTTGGCCGTGCCCTTCCAGTCGTCGCCCTTGAAGATGCGGTGGAAGCCGACGTCACGCCATGAATCGGTCTTGTCGGCGGTGTTCTCGGCATAGACGGCGTCGACGATGCCGATCGCCTCGACGATCTCCAGGCGCTCGGCGAGCGGAACGGTCGGGCGGACCCCCTTGGTGGCGACACACACCTCGTCGGCGACGACTCCCGCGACGAGCACGTCACACCACTGTCGCGCCTGCCGCAGCGCGTTGAGGTGACCGACATGGAAGAGATCGAAGGCGCCGGGGACGTAACCGATGACCGGTCCGACCACGACGTCATGGGCACTCGACGTGTTCATAAGTCGAGTGTATCAGTATATTTAACGGACTTTTAAGTCAGCAGTCGGTGGACGACGCCGTCGGCGAGCAGTCGACCACGCCGGGTAAGCACGATCCGGTCGGGTTCTCCACCCCCGACGCCCGGCTCGACCAGGCCGTCCGCGATCAGGTCGGGCAGGACCGCCCGGGCATCGTCGGTGAGCACGTCGACCGCGAGTCCCGAGCGCACCCGCACCTCGAGCAGCACCCGCTCGACCCGGCGCGTCTCGTCGTCGAGGACCTCGCGAGCATGCGCCGGCGTGACGCCCTCCGCCAACCTGCCGGCGTACGCCGCCGGATGCTTGACGTTCCACCAGCGCACCCCACTGACATGGGAGTGCGCACCGGGGCCGATCCCCCACCAGTCGGCGCCCGCCCAGTAGCCGAGGTTGTGGCGACACCGGGCGTCGTCATTGCGCGCCCAGTTGGACACCTCGTACCAACCCAGCCCGGCCGCCGAGAGACGTTCGTCTGCCTGGATGTACTTGTCGGCGAGGTCATCGTCGTCGGGCATCGGCAACTCGCCACGACGGACCCGGCGCGCGAGGGCGGTGCCGTCCTCGACGATCAGGGAGTACGCCGACACATGGTCGGGCTCGCATGCGAGCGCCGCGTCGAGGGTCGTCTCCCAGTCGTCGCGGCTCTCCCCCGGCGTGCCGTAGATGAGGTCGAGACTGACTTGTTCGAATCCGGCTGCGCGTGCTGCCTCCACGACACCAGGCACCCGCACCGGGTCATGGGTGCGGTCCAGGACCGCCAGCACGTGGGGCACCGCCGACTGGACGCCGAACGACAACCGCGTGAATCCGGCCTCGCGCAGCCGCTCCAGGTAGGCGAGGTCCACCGAGTCCGGATTGGCCTCGGTGGTCACCTCGGCGCCCGGGGCCAGCCCGAACTCGTCGTCGATCGCCCCGAGGATGCGGCCGAGGTCGTCCGGCGGCAACAGGGTCGGCGTACCTCCGCCGAGGAAGACGGTCTCCACGGGAAGGTCCCTGTCGCCCAGGACGCGACGGGCCCAGCGCACCTCGGCCACCGCCTGGTCGGCGTACGACGACCGGCTGACGCCGGGCCCCAGCTCCTCGGCCGTGTAGGTGTTGAAGTCGCAGTAGCCGCACCGGACGCGGCAGAACGGCACGTGGACGTAGAACTCGAAGGGCCGCTGGCCGACCTCAGCCAGTGCCGTGGACGGCAGCGACCCGTCGGTCGGGACGGGGTCACCTTCAGGCAGGGCGGACGGCACGATGCCATCCTCCCAGTACCGGACTCACACCGGCACGTTGAGCGACACCGTGTAGCCCTCGGCGACGGAACCGGTCACCTTGGCCATCTGCAACGAGTAGCCGTCACTGAAGATGCCGTCGGTCTCGAGGCTGAGTTGCGCCAGGTTCTCGACGCTCTGCTCGTAGCCGTCGGTGGCATAGACGTCGTCGCAGACGTCCTGGGGCAGGGCGAGCTGGGAGGTGCGCAGCTTGTCGGCCGCGCCGGTCGCCCTGGCGAGACTCTCGTAGACCTCGAAGTGCATGTGCGGCCAGCGGCCGGCATAGCAGGCCGGGAAGACCGTGGTGAAAGTGATGTTGCCGTCGGCGTCGGCCTCCTGCACGCCGCGCAGGTAGTTCTCGCCGGATATCTCGTCGTCGTACATCGAGTAGCGACCTTCGCGGTCGCAGTGCCACAGGTAGACCGCGGCGCCGACCAGTGGAGTGACCGCCTCGCCGTTCAGGTCGAAGACCTTGAGTTTGACCGTGGTCGGGACACCTTGGGCGACCCCGGATGCTGTGCCGAAACTCGACGTGAGGTCGCTGCGGACGATCCCGGACTCACTCAGCACGTTCGGGCCATTGCTGCCGTCGCCCGGATAGGGGCCTGCGGTCTCCTCGGGGATCTCGCCGTCGGCGACCTGGACGCTGCTGTCGGCACCGCCGCCCGCACCGCCGCCCATCCCGCCGGGCGGGATGCCGTTCGGCGGGCCGCCCTGGGCCGTCGTACCGCTGGATCCTGTGGCCGCCTGGGATCCGGATGCGTCGGATCCGCACGCGGTCAGGGCCGCTGCGGCGCCGACACCTCCGAAAAGACCGAGCAGCCCACGACGCGCCATGATCTTCGGCAGGTCGTGGGCCAGCCCGAGGTCGTGCTCCTCGGTTTCGTCAGTGCCGTGACGGTGGTTGCTCATGGTTCCGATCGTGACGGCCGCACCTGTGCACTCGCTGTGCGGCCGCCCAGAGATCACGAACCCGCGTAGAAGCTGGCGATCAGGTCCGCGTTGTTGGCCTCGACCACGTTGCGCTTGACCTTCAACGACGGCGTGAGCTCACCCGACTCGATGGAGAGGTCATGGTCGAGGAGGCGCCACTTCTTGATGGTCTCCCAGCGGTTGAGCTGGGCGTTGAGCTGGTCGACGTACTCCCCGATCATGGCCAGGACGGCCTCGTCGTTGACGAGGGTTGTGTAGTCCGTGCCCCCCTTGCCGTTCTCGGCCGCCCAGCCCGCGATGGCCTCGGGGTCGAGCGTGATGAGCGCGGAGACGAAGTTGCGCTCCGCGCCGAACACCATGAACTGGCTGGCGTAGGGACAGATGACCTTGAACTTGGCCTCGATGGCCGGCGGGGCGATGTACTTGCCGCCCGAGGTCTTGAAGAGCTCCTTGATCCGGCCGGTGATCCGCAGGAAGCCGTCGGCATCGAGCTCGCCCTTGTCCCCGGTGTGCAGCCAGCCGTCCTCGGTGAGCGTCTCGGACGTCGCCTCGGGACGGTTGTGGTAGCCCGCCATGACGTGTGGACCGCGGAGCTGGACCTCGCCGCCCTCGCCGATCCGCACCTCGGTGCCGGGGAACGGCTGGCCCACCGAACCGAGCTTGTAGGCGTCCGGGTGGTTGACCGTCGCACCGGCGGCGTTCTCGGTCATGCCGTAACCCTCGAGGATGAGGATCCCCGCGGCGTGGAACCACGCGGCGATGTCGGCGTTGAGAGCAGCGGAGCCGGAGATGAAGAACTTCACCCGACCACCGAAACGCTCGCGGACCTTGCTGAAGACGAGCTTGTCGAAGATGGCGTGCTGCACCTTGAGCGGCAGCGGAATGGACTTGCCGGCGAGCCTGAGCTGGTCGACGGCCGTGCCCACCTCGAAGGCGCGTTTGAAGATCTTCTCCTTCGCGCCACCCTCCGACGCGGTCATGGTGACGATGCGGGCGTGTGCCTTCTCGAAGATGCGGGGAGCCGCGCCCATGAAGGTCGGCTTCACGACACCCAAGTTGTCGACGATCTTGTCCACGCGACCGTCGATGGCGGTGGCGAACCCGCAGGCCAGCTGGGTGGAGAGCAACACCTTGCCGAAGGAGTGGGCCATCGGGAGCCACAGGAACTGAAGATCGTCCTCGTTGAGGATGTCCTGCGACCTGATCGCCTCACCCTCGAACACCCACGCGCGGTGCAGCGTGCGCACGCCCTTGGGCTTGCCGGTGGTGCCGGAGGTGTAGATCAGGGTGGCGAGCTGGTCGGCGGTGATCGACTTGGCGACCGCTTCCACGGCGTCCGGATTGGCGGCGAGGTGAGCGTCGCCCAACTCGGCGAGCTGGTCGAGCGAGATCACCCAGTCGCCGTCGGAAAGGGTCGCATCGAACGCGACGACCTTGCCGAGGTTCGGCAGTTCGGAGCGGTGGTCACGAAGCTTGGTGAGCTGCGACTGGTCCTCCGCGAAGACGATCCGGCACTCGGAGTCGCCGACGATGTACGCCGTGTCCTCGCCGCCCGTCGAGGGATAGACCGTCGTCGTCGCACCGCCCGCGCACATGATGGCGAGGTCGGCGAGGATCCACTCGTAGCTCGTCGCCGCAGCGATGCCGACGCGCTGCTCGCGCTCGAGGCCGAGGGAGAGCAGGCCTGCGGCGAGGCGACGGGTCCGGTCACCGGCCTGACGCCAGGTCACCGACTCCCAGGTGTCGCCCTTCGGGAAACGGAACGCCTCCCGGTCGGCGCTCTTCTCGACACGGTCGAGGAACTGCACCGCGCAGTTCGCCGGCATGTGGTCGAGAAAACTGGAGTCGTGGTTGATCGGCATGTCGCTCCCCTGTGTTGCCCGGTTGATGCGGCCACAGAGCCGCGCTGGCCCGGTGACTCAGCAGTAACCTAGGCCACGCCTGAGGGCTTCGGTAGCGAACCGGCCGACCGCTGGACGAAATCATCGACTTTGGCGCGGAACTTCGGCAGCAGGCCCTCGATGGCGAGCAGCTCGGGCAGTCGGGCGCGGTCGGTGCTGAGCGCGATGAACAGGTCGCTGACGCTCACCCCGTGGTCCGGGAGGTGCGCGATCTCGATCGGGTCGCCGGGCGCGATCGTGCCGGTCTCGAGCACGCGCAGATAGGGGCCCGGCCGTCCCTGCGCAGTGAAACGCCTCACCCATGCGGTCGGGTCGAAGCCGCTCTCGCCCATCCAACCCTTGAAGTCATTGCAGGGGATGCGGACGGCGACGGCCTCGAGGAGCACGCCGACCGCGGGGTCGCCGATCCGGAGACGGGTGCCGACCGGAAGCGCGTTGAGGTCGATGCCCTGGGTCGTCAGGTTCTCACCGAACTGGCCGTCCCGGATCGGGAGCCCCAACTCGGCCTCCCAGAAGTCGAGGTCCTCACGCGCGAAGGCATAGACGGCCTGGTCCAGTCCACCGTGATGCTTCGTGTCGGAGACCTGGTCGCCGTCGATGCCGAGGGCGTGGACCTCCACCGGGCCGGTCACCGGCTGCTTGTCGATCGACGTGAACCCGAGACCGGCCCAGGCCTTGTCCTGGGGGCGGCCGACGCTGATGCTGCGGACGAACGACATGGTGCGCAGGCTACCGCCGAAAAGGCTCGTGAATCCCGCCCGGGGAGAACTGTCGAGCGCCGGTCAGTCCTGGACTGCCTTCGCCACCGTGATGCATGCGGTCACGTGCGCTCGCTCCTCAGCGTCGAGCGGGCGATCCGCGCGCACCGCGTCCTCGTGCGCCCAGTGGGCGTTGAGGACCGAGCGGACCACGACCCAGTCACGAGCCCGTGCCTCGTCGAAGCCGGCCGCGTCGACGAGTGCGTGGAAGCGGCGGCGGACACCATCGCGGACGGAGCCCGCCGCCCACGGGGCGGTGTACTCCTCGAACCGGTCACGCAGCATCGGTTCCAACTCATAGTGCGGGTCGCCGTTGGTCGGCTTCGGGTCGATGACCAGCCAGGTGTCCTCGCCATCGCGGCGGCCACGGAGCACGTTCCCGTAGTGCAGATCGCCGTGGATGACCGCAGTCGCCGGCTCGGCGAGCAGGTCCCGCGCCAGGCCTATCGCCTGCTCGACGAGACGGCGCGGGATGGGCACCGTCGCGGCGTCGCCCGCCAGGGCACTCGCCCAGCGCTCGACGTACGACGCCTGCGAGCGCAGCTGTGGCATCGGCGGCACGTGGAGGTCGGCGTACCGGCTCGCGACGATCTCGCAGGCCTCGACGTCCCATGCCTCGGTGAGGTCCTCGCGGTCGAGTCGCTCGAGGAGCATTGCCCGACGGCCGGGGTCGGCGCGAAGCAGTTGGACCGCTCCCCTGCCGTGCCAGCGCTGCAGGGCGAGGTGCTCGTGCTCGGACTCGTCGTCGGGCAGGCCGATCTTGAGCGCCGCAGGGATGCCGTCGGACGTCGCCACGGGCAGCACGAGCGAGCAGAAGCCGTGCCAACTCTCGCCCTCAGGCGTGAGCTCCCAAGCGTCGAGGACGGCCTGCGCGATGGACGGCAGTCGGTCCAGCCACGCCGCCCACTCGGGCCCCAGCGCACGCTGGGCATCGAGCTCGGGCGGAACCGTGACGGGCACCTGTCGTCGACTACTTCTTGGGCTTGTCGCCCGCGGGGCCGGTGGTCGAGAGTGCAGCGACGAAGGCCTCCTGGGGCACCTCGACGCGGCCGACCATCTTCATCCGCTTCTTGCCTTCCTTCTGCTTCTCGAGCAGCTTGCGCTTGCGGCTGATGTCACCGCCGTAGCACTTGGCAAGGACGTCCTTGCGGATGGCGCGGATGTTCTCGCGCGCGATCACCCGGGCGCCGATGGCCGCTTGGATGGGCACCTCGAACTGCTGCCTGGGGATCAGCTCCTTGAGCTTGCCGGCCATCATCACGCCGTACGAATAGGCGGCGTCCTTGTGGACGATGGCGGAGAAGGCGTCGACGGGCTCGCCCTGGAGCAGGATGTCGACCTTGACCAGGTCGGCGGCCTGGTCTCCGGAGAACTCGTAGTTGAGCGAGGCGTAGCCCTTGGTCTTGGACTTCAGCTGGTCGAAGAAGTCGAAGGCGATCTCGCCCATCGGCAGCGTGTAGCGCATCTCGACGCGGTCCTCGGAGAGGTAATCCATGCCCTGCAAGGTGCCGCGCTTGTTCTGGCACAGCTCCATGATCGTGCCGATGTAGTCGGCCGGGGCCAGGACGGTGGCGTCGACGACCGGCTCGCGAACCTCGGCGATCTTGCCGTCGGGGTATTCGCTCGGGTTGGTCACCGTCAGGTGGGTCCCGTCCTCGAGGACCACCTCGTAGACGACGTTGGGCGCCGTGGAGATGAGGTCGAGGTTGAACTCGCGCTCGAGCCGCTCGCGGGTGATCTCCATGTGGAGCAGCCCGAGGAAGCCGCAACGGAAACCGAAGCCCAGCGCACCCGAGGTCTCCGGCTCGAAGGTGAGGGCCGCGTCGTTGAGCTGCAGCTTCTCCAGCGCGTCACGCAACGTCGGGTAGTCGTCGCCGTCGATCGGGTAGAGACCGGCGAACACCATCGGATTGGGGTGCTCGTAGCCGCCGAGCGGCTCGGCCGCCTGGCGTCCGTTGACGGTGACCGTGTCGCCGACCCGGGACTGCCGCACGTCCTTCACGCCAGTGATCAGGTAGCCGGTCTCCCCCACACCGAGCTTCGCCGCCTTCATCGGCTCGGGGCTGATCACCCCGACTTCGAGCATCTCGTGCAGCGCGCCGGTCGACATCATCTTGATCTTGTCGCGGTGCGACAGCTCGCCGTCGACCACCCGGACGTAGGTGACCACGCCGCGGTAGGTGTCGTAGACGGAGTCGAAGATCAGCGCCCGGGCCGGAGCGTCCGCGTCACCGACCGGAGCCGGGACCGACTTCACGATCTCGTTGAGCAGCGCCTCGACACCGACGCCGGTCTTCGCGGAGGTGAGCAGCACGTCCTCCGGCTCGCAGCCGACGAGGTTGGCCAGCTCGGCGGCGTACTTCTCGACGTTGGCGCTCGGCAGGTCGATCTTGTTGAGCACCGGGATGATGTGCAGGTCCGCACCCATTGCAAGATAGAGGTTCGCGAGGGTCTGCGCCTCGATGCCCTGCGCTGCGTCGACCAACAGGATCGCGGCCTCACAGGCCTGCAGGCTGCGCGAGACCTCATAGGTGAAGTCGACGTGGCCCGGGGTGTCGATCATGTTGAGGATGTAGGTGCCCGGCTCGGCACCCGCTTCGTTGCCCTCGGTGACCGTCCACGGCATGCGAACGGCCTGGCTCTTGATGGTGATGCCGCGCTCGCGCTCGATGTCCATCCGGTCGAGATACTGCGCCTTCGCCTCACGCTCGCCGACGACGCCGGTCAGCTGCAGCATCCGGTCGGCGAGGGTCGACTTCCCGTGGTCGATGTGCGCGATGATGCAGAAGTTGCGGATGATCGCGGGGTCGGTGTGTCCCGGCTTCGGGGCGGAGGCATGCATGGTGCCGCCATTCTCCCGGATCGCACGTCGGTTCGCTAAACGCCATCGGCCTCGACCATCGGCCTCGACCATCGGCCTCGACCATCGGGTCGGCCATGATGGGCGCCGTGATCCCCACGACCATCCCGCACGGCCGGACCGCCCGGCGCCTCGAATGGGTGCACCTGCCCCCGGTCGTGCGCAAGGCCGTCGAGCAACGCCTCGGCTCGCCCGTGGTCGACGCCGCCTCCCAGGGCGCCGGCTTCACACCCGGCTTCGCCTCCGCGCTGACCTGCGCCGACGGATCACGGGTCTTCCTCAAGGCTGCCTCGACCAAGGCGCAACGCCTCTTCGCCGACGCCTATCGGGAGGAGGCGCGCAAACTGAGTGGCCTGCCCGTCGGCGTACCGGCTCCGCGGCTGGTGTGGACCGCCGAGGTCGCCGACTGGGTCCTGCTCGCGATCGAGTACGTCGACGCGCGGGCGCCGTACCGTCCCTGGACGCCCGCCGACCTGGCGTCTGCGTCGGCGGCTGTGCTCTCGGCGTCTGCCGTCCTGGCCCCTGACCTGACACTGAGCACGGCTGTCGAGGACTTCGCCGACTGGCCGGGCCTGTGGCAGCGGATCGCGCATCCGCGCGCTGCGGAACTCGGGGGGCTGGCCTCCCGCTACGCCGAGGTCGTCGCCGGGGACGCCGTCGTGCACACCGACATCCGCGACGACAACATCCTGATCCGACCCGACGGCACCGCGCTGCTGTGCGACTGGAACTGGCCGACCCGCGGTGCTGTCTGGCTCGACTCGCTGCTCCTGCTGATCGGGCCCCGCGGCGACGGGCTCGACGTCGAGGCCCACATCGCCGGCCATCCCCTGCTCGCGGAGATTCCGGCCGATGACATCGACGTCTTCCTGGCGCTGGTCCTCGGCTACTTCGCCGTCAGCGCCGACCAGCCAGTGCCCGCCACCTCGCCCCACATGCGGGCCGCCCAGGCCTGGCAGCGCGACGTGATCGACGACTGGCTCGCCGAACGACGCGGCTGGAAGGGCTTGAGCACGCCTTCGGGGCGAGGGTGACGATTTGGGGCGGTGTGCCGGCGCTGTTAGCCTTGCTGGTCGCGTCTCCCGTGTTGTCGCCTGCCCTCTCCGACGAGAGTTCAGCGGGCCGGACAACGGGAATCGCACCGGACCAGAACCAGCATTTCCTGCCTGCAACCCAGGCCTGACACAGAGGCGAGAACACCGTGGCCAACATCAAGAGCCAGATCAAGCGCAACAAGCAGAACGAGAAGCGTCACGAGCGCAACAAGGCCGTCAAGACCGGTCTGAAGACCGCGATCCGCAAGTTCCGCGAGGCCGCCGCCTCCGGTGACAAGGACGCCGCGATCGCCCTGGGCCGCGAGGCCACCAAGAAGCTCGACAAGGCCGCCTCCAAGGGCGTCATCCACAAGAACCAGGCCGCGAACCGCAAGTCGTCGATCGCGAAGCAGGCCGCCTCTCTCTGAGACCACCCTGCTGGCTCTGGTCCTGAGCCATCACGACAAGGGAGTCCCCGTCATCGGGGGCTCCCTTCGTGATTTCCCCGAGTGGTGACTTGTGACCGCCGAAACGTGACTTGTGACCGCCGAGTGGTGAGTTCTGACCGCCGAGTGGTGAGTTCTGACCGCCGAGTGGTGACTTCTGACGGCCGAGGCCGCGTGGGGGCGCCGGAAATCACATCTCGCGCGTCACAACTCACCACTCGGCGGTCAGAAAGCACGACTCGCGCGTCACAAGTCACGACTCGGCGGTCAACGCTGGCGCAGGGACGTGATGGTGAGGACAAGCCGTTCGAGGGCGTACGACGAGTCGCTGGCCGCACCCTTGACGTCGGCGTCAGCCTGGGCAACGGCACGGATCGAGCGGGCGAGACCCGCTTCGGTCCAGCCGCGGGCCTGATCACGCAGAGAACGCAGCTTCCACGGGGGGACGCCGACCTCGCGGGCCAGGTCGACGTCGCGCATGCCACGGGGGGCGCTGACCAGGCGGGCCAGGCCACGGGCGCTGCCGGCGAACGCCGAGGTGATCAGCACCGCCGCCGTGCCCGCGTCGAGCGCCCAGCGCAACTCCTCCAGCGCCACCCGGTCGCGCCCGGCGAAAGCGGCGTCGGCAACCGCGAACGACTTTGCTTCGGCACGGCCACCGAAGTAGCGCCTGACCTGGGACTCACTGATCCGCTCGCCCGGGAAGTCGTTGGTCAGCTGGTGGGCGGCCCCGGCCAGGGAGCGCAGGTCGCGGCCGATGGCCTCGATCAGCACGTCGGCGGCCTCGCGGTCGATGCTGGCGCCGAATCGGCGTACCTCCGCGGTGACGAAGCCCGGATAGTCCGACGGCTTCATCTCCTCCGACTTGTGCTCGGTCACGGCCTTGAGCTTGCGCAACTTGGTGAGGACGCCGCTGCCCTTCTGCCCGCCACCGTGGACGAGAACCAATGCGACGTCCTCCACCGGCGCCGCCGCATAGCCAAGCAGTCCCTCGACCGACTCGTCGGGCAGGTTCTCCAGACCACGCACCACGACGCAGCGCACTGCCGAGAACAGTGAAGGTGCGGCCATCTCGCCGAGCGTGGCGAGGGTCAGGTCGGAGGCGGAGGCATCGGAGAACTCGGCCTCCGCGTCATGCCCACGAACTGCCGCCTTGACATCGTCGACGGTCCGAGCGCCGAGGTATTCCTCCTTGCCGGTGATCAGGATGACCCGTCCCAGCACGTCCTCGGCCCGCATGCGCCCACCCTCCCACACCGGCCCGACACCACCGTCGCCACCGGGCTGCGCGCTGTTCGGTCACCTGCTGGCGACGGCCCGCACTCCCCCGTGCCCGTCAGGGAGAACCGCGATGTCACCGTCGCGATCGGTACGTCGTACCTCACTGCCTGCCTCCTCCAGTCGTCGGACGACATCGAGCGAGGGGTGGCCGTAGTCGTTGTCCTTTCCCACCGAGATCAGCGCGACCTCGGACCGCAGCGACGTCAACCAGTCGAGGTCCTGGTGGGAGCTGCCATGGTGCGGGACCTTCAGCACGTCGACGTCGAGGTCACCCACCAGCCGCGCCACCTCGGCCTGCCCGGGTGGTTCCAGGTCTCCGGTGAGCAGGAGGCGTACGCCGGCGACGTCGACGAGCACCACGATGCTCGCGTCGTTGGCGGTGGTGCCGTCGCCAGGGCCCTCGGTCGGCCCCGACAGGTCGGGATGCAGCACCTGGAAGGTCGTCGTACCGATCCGGCGGGTCGCGCCGAGGGTTGCCGTCGCGATCGGAACCCCCGCGGCGGTGGCGCTCTGATGGACTCTCGCCACCCCGCCCGGTGGATCCTCCAACGGCGTGACCTCCACCGCGCCCACCTGTCTGCCACGCAGGACGCCATTGATGCCGTCCATGTGGTCGGCGTGGAAGTGCGTGACCAGCAACAGCGGCACCTGCTGGACACCGAGGCGGTCGAGGCAACCGTCGACCGACCCAGGATCGGGCCCGGCGTCAATCACGATCGCGCTGCGCGGACCGACCGACAACGCGAGAGCGTCCCCCTGACCGACGTCGCAGGCGACCAGGATCCAGTCCTTGGGTGGCCACGGGCCGGCTGTCGCGGCCCACCAACGTCCCGGCAACCCCAGCACGGTGACGACCAGCACAAGCGCGAGCGCGATGCCGAGCCATCGTCGCCGCGCCAACCGGGGAAGCAGCACAGCGATGATCACGCACAACACAGTGAGGATGAGCACCGCCAGCGCTCCGCTCCCCCAGTCGATCGCCGCCCCCGGGAAGGCAGCTGAGCGCCGTGCCACGGCGATGATCCAAGCCACGCTCCAACCCGCCAATGTGCCGCAACATCGACCCGCCCACGGCCAGACGAGTCCGACCACGCCACCGATCAGCCCGAAGACGGTGGCCGGAGCAACCGCAGGATCGGCCAACAGATTGGCGACGACCGCAACCAGGCTCACCTGGCCGGAGATCGCGGCGATCACCGGGGTGCAGGCGAGCTGCGCAGCCGTGGGTACGGCGATCGCCTCCGCGACTCCCGAGGGCAGCCAGCGCGCGAGGGCCCGGGCCAGCGGCGGTCCGAGCAGGACGATGCCGCCGGTCGCGAGCACGGAGAGGGCGAAGCCCGCGGCAACCGCAAGCTCTGGTTGCAGCAGCACCAGCGCCGCGACTGCGACCCCGAGTGCCCGCAGACCCCGGCGACGGCCGTCGGGACCGAAGGCGAAGAGCCCGACCGTTCCCATCGCCGCAGCCCGCAGCACGCTGGGCTCAGTGCGCGCCAGCAGGATGAAGCCCAGGATCCCGAGCACCCCGACGAGAGCGAGCCAGCGTCGGCGTACCCCGATGGCCCGGGCAACCATCAGCATCGAACCGAGGACGAGCGTCAGATTGGTTCCTGACACAGCGGTGAGATGCGTGAGGCCGGTCGTCCTGAAGTCCTCCTCGAGAACGGGGTCCAACGCGGCGTCATCGCCGTCGACCAACGCGGGCACCAGACCGGCCTGGTCCGGCGGTCGGTGTGCGACGGCCTTCCGGATCGAGGTACGAACCGCAGCGGATGCCCGCCACCAGACGTCGGGACCGCGGATCCGGACCGGCTCGCTGGCACCGGTCAGCAGGGCCGCAGTCGCGGCATCGTCGGAGGGCGCCAGACGCCCGCGGGCACGCACTCGTTCGCCGAGTCTGGTGCTGCGCCATGCTGGATCGCCGAGAACGACCACCGACGCCCCGAGGGCGATCCGATGACCTCGAGCAGTCACCTCGTGGACCCGCAGGTGGACCACGACCTGCGGACCGTTGCGCCCTTCGATCAGACGCGGGTCCGAATTCACCGTCGCGATCACCTCTGCGGTCGCCCGATGGGCAGCCAACCGCTGGAGCGGTGACTCGCTGACCCCGGCATGCCGCAGGACGGTGCCGGTGACGGCGGCCGTGGCGATCAGCACCATCGCCCACGGCAGGCGACCCACCGAGGGTCGGCCTCTGCTGAACAGCGCCATCCCGACCGACGCGGCCACCAGCACCGCGTACGCACCGAGTCCAGCCTGCTGAGCAGCAATCCCTCCGAGCCACGCAGCGGCTCCGATGGCAGGCATCCGCAGGTCGGGCGCGGACTTCCCGGCCTCATCATGCTGCTCCTCCCCCTCTCCAACGGCCACCTCCCTCCACCCCGCTAGACAGTCACGTGGGGTGCGATCTTCGCGAGCGTCTTGTCCCCGATCCCATCGATCTCCAGGAGTTCCTGGACGTTGGTGAAACCGCCGTTGGTCTCGCGCCAGCTGATGATCGACTGGGCGGTCACGGGGCCGACGCCGGGCAGCGTCTCCAGCTCCGTCTGCCCCGCCGTGTTGAGGTTGACGAGAGGACCGGAAGCGGCGCCGACTCCCCCACTCGATCCTGACGTCGAGGCTCCGGCAGCGCCCGCCGCCGGGCCACCGACCACGATCTGCTCGCCGTCGACGAGCACCCGTGCGAGGTTGAGCGAGATCAGGTCCACACCCTTGCGCGGCCCGCCGGCAGCGGTGAGCGCATCGGTCACGCGGGAGCCCGCGGCGAGCACGACGATCCCGGGGCGTCGTACCTTTCCGGCGACGTCGACCGTCACCGTGGCGCCGGCCGGTTCGGCGGATCCCGAGGTCTCACCCGTTCCCACGGACGACGTCGGCCCTGTCGCTGCCGCGGTTGGCCGCGCCTTCCCGACCAGCGGCGCCGCCGGTTGTGCAGACACCGGGGTCAGGACCTCCTGCTGGTCGCGCAGCACCCACCACGTGGTGACAGCAAGACCAAAGGCGACAGCGATCGCCACCACCGCGACTTGGGCGGGGCCGAAGACCGGCAGTCGTCCGGTGAGCCGAGCCAAAGCCGGACCCGCCCACGGTCGGCGGGAGGCGTGACGTCCGGCCCGGGGAAGGGCCGGTGGCTGCAGTGGAGACACGCCGTCATGAACCGCTGGCTGGGTGTCAGCACCACCGACGCCACGATCGGCATCGGGCTCACGAGAAGCGACGCGCGTGTGGTCGTCCCACCACCCGCCAACAAGGACGGCGCCCGGATCATCGTCCGCTCCGCTGTCGGTCGCTGCCGGCCCTGCCCTCGCACCGTCCGTTGCATCTGTCTCCCACGGCGCGACCGTGCGAGCAACCCCGAGGTCAGCCGCGATCAGCGCCAATCGACGCGCCGCCGCCTCCGCGGTGGGGTCCTGACGAGCACCGGTACGTCGTACAGCCATGTCGGCACGCTAGGTGGGACACCCGTCGCAAGAAGCGCCCCGAACACCGGTCTGTGGACAACCCCCAGCACCCCAGGCGGCTGTGGAGAACCAATGGCTCGCAGTGTGACAGTTGTGCCGCCTGGGACCGTTCTCGCCAGCCTGCGAATCAGGCTCCCAGGACCGGAGCCACGCAGATCGCCAGCATCCCCGGCCCGACGTGGGCGCCCAACACACCACCGAGCTCGACGCAGCGCACCGGCTCGCCCGACCGCGCCGGCACCAGCCGATCACCCAACTGCTCACCCAGACGCACCGCCATCGCCTCGGCCCGTTCGCCTGCTGCCAGATGCGCCACGCACACCTCGACCTGCCGGTCCTCCGCTGCTTCCAGTGCCAGCGACTCCAACCGGGCGAGCGCCTTGCTGGCCGTGCGGACCTTGGCCTGCGGGGCGATCACGCCGTCGACGATGCCCAGCAACGGCTTGACCGCCAGCGCACCGCCGAAGACTGCCGCAGCAGTCCCGACTCGGCCTCCGCGGCGGAGGTATTCGAGGGTGTTGACGTAGAACAGCGAGGTCGCCTCGGACGCACGCCGACGGGCTGCCTCGGCGGCGTCGGCAGCGCCGCCGCCCGCCTCGACGACGTCGAGCGCCGACTCCACGGCGTACCCGGTCGCGATCCCGACCTGCCGACTGTCGACGCAGGTCACCGGGATCGGCGACTTGCGGGAAGCGACCCAGGCGGACTCGAAGGTGCCACTGACCTCGGACGACAGGTGCACCGACACGATCTCCGTTGCCCCCTCCGCAGCGAGCTGCTCGTAGAGCTCGGAGAAGACCGCTGGCGCCGGGCGCGACGTACTGACCGCGCGCTTCTCCTTCAGCGCCGCCGCCAGCCGCTCGGGCGTGACCTCCTCGGCTCCCTCGTCGAAGACGTCATCGTCGATCACGACCTGCAGGGGCACCACCCGCACCCCGCTCGCTCCGGCGATCTCCGCCGGGACGGTCGAGGCGGAGTCGGTGACCACGACGATCGACATGGGTGGGCTCCGGGTCAGACCACGATGTTGACGAGCTTGGGAGCCCGCACGATCACCTTGCGCACGGGTCGCCCGTCGATCGCCTTCTGGACCGCAGGGTCGGCGAGAGCGGCCGCCTCGAGGTCGGCCTCACTGATGTCCGGGGACACCTCGAGGCGACCACGGACCTTGCCCTGGATCTGCACGATCGCGGTGACCGCGTCGTCCACCAACAGCACCGGGTCGACGCTCGGCCAAGCGACCTGTGCAACGGAGGGCTCGTGGCCGAGTCGCTCCCACATCTCCTCGGCGGTGTAGGGCGCGACGAGGGAGAGCAGGATCGCCACGGTCTCGGCGGCCTCGCGCACGGCCGGGTCCGCGGGACCGCAGCCACCGTCGATCGCCTTGCGGGTGGCGTTGACGAGCTCCATCGTGCGCGCGACGACGACGTTGAAGCGGTAGGAGTCCAGCAGCTGCCCGGCCTCGTGCACCGCCTTGTGGGTCAGCTTGCGCAACCCGACGTCACCGGTCGCCGGGTCCACCCCGACATCCGAGGTCACGTCACCCGCGAGACGCCAGGCGCGCTGCAGGAACTTCGCCGAGCCGGCCGGCGAGACGTCCGCCCAGTCGATGTTGTCCTCGGGCGGGCTCGCGAACACCAGGGTCAACCGGACGGCGTCGACACCGAACTCGTCCAGCTGGGCGCCGAGTGCGACGCCGTTGCCCAGCGACTTGCTCATCTTGGCGCCGTTGTTGATGACCTTGCCCTGGGAGAGGTACGCCGAGAAGGGCTCGTCCCAGTCGATCAGGCCCTGGTCGCGCAGCGCCTTGGTGAAGAAGCGCGAGTAGAGCAGGTGCAGCACCGCATGCTCGTCGCCACCGAGGTAGAAGTCGATCGGTCCCCAGGCCTTGGCCAGCGCGGGATCGAAGGCCTGGGTGTCGTCCTTGGGTGAGAGGTAGCGGAAGAAGTACCACGACGAGTCGACGAAGGTGTCCATCGTGTCGGTGTCCCGCTCGGCGGGTCCACCGCAGGTCGGGCAGGCGACCTCGACCCACTCGCGGGCCGCGCCCAGCGGCGAGGTGCCCTTCGGCTTGAGGTCGGCACCGCGCAGCTCGGGCAGGACGACGGGCAGTTGGTCCTCGGGTACGGCGACCTCACCGTCGACCGGGCAGTGGATGATCGGGATCGGCGCACCCCAGTAGCGCTGGCGCGAGAGCAGCCAGTCACGCAGCCGGAAGTTGACCGTGCCGGTGCCATGGCCGTCGGCCTCGAGCAGCTCGATGACCTTGCGGATGCCGTCGGCCTTGTCGCTCAGGCCGTCCAGCGGGCCGGAGTTGACGTAGGCACCGCTGCCGCTCGTCGCGACGCCGGTCTCCTCCGGGTTGTCCTCACCCGTGTCGACGACGCGACGCACGGGCAGGTCCATCGCCCGCGCGAAGTCGAGGTCGCGCTGGTCGTGGGCGGGCACGGCCATGATCGCGCCGGTGCCGTAGTCGGCGAGCACGTAGTCAGAGGCCCACACCGGGATCTGCTCCCCGCTGACCGGGTTGGTGGCATGCACGCCCAGGAACACGCCGGTCTTGGGGCGATCCGTGGCGAGACGGTCGATGTCGGATGCCTTGCGTACGTCGACGAGGTAGTCCTCCAGCGCCTGACGCTGCTCATCGGCGACGAGTTCGGCGGCCAGCTTGGCGTCGGCGGCCACCACCATGAACGTCGCCCCCCACAACGTGTCAGGACGTGTCGTGAACACCTTGAGGGCGCCGTACCCCTCGATCTCGAAGTCGACGTGGGCGCCCTCGGAGCGGCCGATCCAGTTGCGCTGGGCGTTGACGACCTTGCCGATCCAGGTGTCCTGCAGGTCATCGAGCGAGTCGTAGAGCTCCTGCGCGTAGTGCGTGGTCCTGAAGTACCACTGCGTCAGCTCCTTCTTGGTGACCTCGGCGCCGCAGCGCTCGCACGTGCCGTCGGCCAGCACCTGCTCGTTGGCGAGCACCGTCTGGTCGTTGGGGCACCAGTTGACCGGGGAGTTCTTCCGATAGGCGAGGCCCTGCTCACGCAGCTTGAGGAAGAGCCACTGCGTCCACTTGTAGTACTCCGGGTCGGAGGTGTGCAGGCGGCGGGACCAGTCGAAGCTCAGGCCGTACTTCTTGAACGACTCGAACTGCGTCTCGATGTTGGCGTAGGTGTAGGTCGCCGGGTGCTCGTCGTTCTTGATGGCGGCGTTCTCGGCGGGCAGGCCGAAGGAGTCCCAGCCCATCGGGTTGAGGACCTCGAAGCCACGGAACCTCTTGTAACGGCACAGCACGTCGTGCAGGGCCATCACCTCGGCGTGGCCCATGTGCAGGTCGCCGCTCGGGTAGGGGAACATCGTCAGCCCGTAGAACTTGGGCTTGTCGCCGGACAGCACGGCTGCATCATCGGCTCGGAAGGAATCGAGGCCTTCCCAGACCGGAAGCCACTTCTTCTCCACAGCGTGGACGTCGTAGTGGACCTCGGAAGGGGCGACCGTTTCACTCACGGCCAAAGAATAGTCGCCGGGTTCGGTCACCTCGGCCACGGCATCGGTGGGAGGGCTACCGTGCCCTCATGACCATCAACGATCTGTTCCGCATCGACGGCAAGGTCGCCGTCGTCACCGGCGCCAGCTCAGGACTCGGCGTCGACTTCGCCAAGGCGCTCTCCGAGGCAGGAGCCGACGTCGTGCTCGGCGCGCGCCGGGTCGAGCGCCTCGCCGACACCGCCGCTCTCGTCGAGGCGGCCGGGCGTCGCGCCCTGTCCGTGCAGACCGACGTCGCCGACCAGGCGTCGTGTCAGGCGCTCGTCGATGCCGCCATGGCCGAGTTCGGTCGCGTCGACATCCTGGTCAACAACGCCGGCGTCGGGACGGCCGTGCCCGCGACCCGTGAGACGACCGAGCAGTTCACCCAGGTCATCGACATCAACCTCAACGGCAGCTATTGGATGGCCCAGGCCTGTGGTCGGGTGATGAAGCCCGGGTCGAGCATCATCAACATCTCCTCCGTGCTGGGCATCACCACCGCGGGTCTCCCCCAAGCTGCGTACGCCGCGTCCAAGGCCGGTGTGATCGGCCTGACCCGCGACCTGGCGCAGCAGTGGACGGGGCGCAAGGGCATCCGGGTCAACGCGATCGCCCCCGGCTTCTTCACCTCCGAGATGACCGAGACCTATCCCCCGGGCTATCTCGACGCCCAGCAGGCGCGCATTCCCGCGGGCCGCAAGGGTGACCCGCGGGAACTGGCTGCGGCCGTGGTCTTCCTTGCCTCCGACGCTGGCGGCTATGTCACCGGCCAGACGCTCGCTGTCGACGGTGGGATGACGATCACCTGACCTGCTCCCCGCCGACCCGGCAGAAACTCGCGCCAGATTCGCGCCCACCCGGCTCGAAGTAGCGCGAAAGCCACGTCGACCCGGCAGAAACTGGCTTCTTGTGCTGCCAGTTTCTGCCGGGTCGACGCATTCTGCGTGCAAGTTTCTGCCGGGTCGACGCATTCTGCGTGCAAGTTTCTGCCGGGTCGGCGCATTCTGCGTGCAAGTTTCTGCCGGGTCGCGCCTCCGGACGGCTACTCGTTGACGAGGACCGGCACACCCACCGCGGCGGAGACCGCCTGACCACGCAACTTCTTCGGTACGACGATCGCGAAGGCCTCGTGCTCCGAGGGCGGGCCATCGGCGTGATGGGCCTCCTCGTCGAGGTGGTAGGTGAAGCGGTTGCGCCCGATCAATGCGCCAGCCGCGTCATAGAAGCCGGCCAACACCTGGAGTTCGAGCACGTCCGAGACGTCGCTGGTGACCTCGAGCGAGCCGGTGATGCGTCGGCCGTCGAAGGTGACCCTGCCCCACTGGAAGCGGTCGTCGAACGGTCCGGCGATGCGTCCAACTGCATCCGCGCCGCGCGGGGCGCCGGAGGCGATGCCCGGCAGGTCGGGCTCCCCCGTCGGCGCGGGAAGGTCGGGGAAGTTCGTGACCATCACCTGTGGAGGGGTGGTCGTCGAGGAGTCGGAGGCGGCCGAGCCGCCGCCGTTCCCGGCGCCGCCGCAGCCCGCGAGAGCGAGCGCGGCGGCGACCGAGACGGCAGTGATGCGGAACTTCATGGTCAGCGCACGTGCACCTTGACGGTGGATGACGTCGAGGCGTTGTACGCCGCGTTGCCGGCGTACTGGGCCTGGAGCTTGTGCTTGCCCTTCTTGAGCTTCAGCTTCACCTTAACCGTGGTGCCGGAGACAGTGACCGTCGTGACGACCTTGCCCTTGTCGAGGATCTTGACCGACCCGGTGGCGGCAGCGGGCGTGACGGTGACCTTGACGGCGACCTTCTTGCCGGACTTCACCGACGCCGGCGCCTTGATGGCGGTGGTGGACGCACCCTTCGGGGCCGCGGCCGAACCGTCGAGGTTCAGCGCGTTGCGGACGATGCCGAACAGGGCGGTGTTGTCGATCTCGGCGCTGATCGCCGCCGAGCCGGGACCGTAGGCGAAGATCGGGACGTCCGCGCCGGTGTGGTTGCCGGACAGGTAGGACAGCCAGAGGCTGGCCTGCGGGGTGCCGTCCGTGACACCGGCCGGGTCGTCCTTGGTGCGGAAGGTCGCCGGGGCGAACTCGGTCCGGGTCGCGTCCTTGGCCTGGTTGGCCGACCGCGACGGGGTCGAGTTGTTGGCAATGTTGCCGGAGTCGACGTTGACGGGGGCGTGGTCGGCCTCGGCGTTGGTGAAGCTGCCGTGCTCGATGATGTTGAAGCCGGCACACTCGTGGTCGGCGGTCACGATCACGAGCGTGTTGCCGTCAGCCTTGGCGAAGTCGAGCGCGACCTTGACCGCGTCGTCGAATGCCTTGATCTCCTCGAGCGTCTGGGCGGCGTCGTTGGCGTGCGAGCGCTTGTCGATGAGGGCGCCCTCGACCTGGAGGTAGAAGCCCTTGCCGCCGGTAGCGGCGCTCTTGGCCTTGAGCAGGCTGATCGCCTTGGAGGTCATGGCGGCAACCGTCGGCTCCTGGGCCTGGACCGAACCGGCGTTGTCCTGCTTGAACTTCTCGACGGTCAGGTTGCCCTTGTTGAACAGACCGAAGACCTTCTGACCGCTCGCGGCCGCGAGGTCGGTCTTGGTGGCGACGGTCTGCGTGCCCGGGGAGCCGAGGACGGTGTAGCCGTTGGCCTTGAGGGCATCCTCGTCGGCCTGGTCGAAGCGACCGTTGCCACCGCCGAGGATGACGTCGGCGACCTGGTTGCGCGCGATCTGGTCGGCGATCGGGGTGACTCGGACGTCGCTCGTCGGCAGTTCACTGCCGGTGATCGCGGTGTCCTGGCAGGCGGCGGCGGAGTACGCCGGGCCCTGGCAGCCGCGCAGCAGTGCGTGCGACATCTGACCGGCCGGGGTGGCGTCGGTGATCTCGGCGGTCGACACGTTGCCGGTCGCCATGCCGGCGGCGTGCGCCTGCTCCATGACGGTGGGCGCCAGGTTGCCCTTGGCGTCGACGCCGAGGGCGGCGTTGTAGGTCTTCACGCCGGACGACCATGCGGTGGCGGCCGAGGCGGAGTCAGTGACCAGGTTGGGGTGGAAGTCGGCGGAGCCGGGCTGGCCGGAGTTCTTCTCGACGGCGTATGTCGCGACCTGGCCGACCACCGGCATGGTCTCCATGTTCAGCTTGCCGGCGGCGCCGTAGAAGCGCTCGCGTCCGGCCGTCACGTGGGTGCGGCCCATGCCGTCGCCCAGCAGGTAGATGACGTTCTTGGCCTTGCCAGCAGCCGGCTCGGCCGCCGCGGCCTGGTTCGTCAGGCCCGCGCCGACGCCGGCGGTGCCAGCCAGCAGCACAGCCGCGAGGGCGGTCGTCTTGATGCGAGATCGCATGCTCGGGATGTCCCTTTCCTCCACGCCGCTTGTCGGCGCGATGGTCCCGGACGCTAGGGATGCGTCAGGACGCGGAGGCTTCGGGCAGGTGGCCGGAAGGTAAAGACAACACGACAGTCCGGTCGGCGGAACCTCGTGGCGGAACCTCTTACTTCACGGGGTGATGGCTGGTGATGGAGATCCGGTTGAAGGCGTTCATCGTGATCGCAACCCAGGCGACCGCACTGTAGGCGTCGTCGCCGAGGACGGCACGCGCCTCGTCCTCGGCGTACCTGCGCTCATCGGGCTCGGGGAGCCGGGTGATCGACTCGGCCAACTGGAGCGCTGCCTGTTCCTGCTCGGAGAACAGGGCGGTCTCGCGCCAGGTCGACAGGACGCCGATACGACGGTCCGTCTCCCCCGCTTCGACAGCCCTGCGACGGTGCAGGTCGAGACAGTAGGCGCAGCCGTTGATCTGCGAGACGCGCAGGTTGATCAGTTCGACCATGCGGCGGTCGAGGCCGGCGGCCTCGGCGGCGGCGCTGACCTGCTCGGCCAGGCCCGCAGCGGCGCGGTACGCCGACGGCTGGGCCTTGTCGAGGAAGACGGAGCGGTGCTGGGTGCTCATCTCGGGCGGTCTCAGCGGGCCGGGTCGGTGATGTCGTCGTACTCCGGGTGCTTGGTCAGCCACTTCGCGACGTAGGGGCAGTGCGCGATGATCCGCCTGCCCTGCGCCCGGACGTCGGCGAGCGCGAACTCCACGACGCCACCGGCCAGCCCCTGGCCGGCGTACTTCTCGTCGACCTCGGTGTGCACGAAGTCGACGTGCACGTCGTCCGGGAGGCGGTACTGCGTGAATCCGGCGAGGTCACCACCGTCGCGGATCTCGTAGCGGTGCTGCTCGGGCGCGTGGGCATAGGTGATGGCGTTGCCGTCTGACATGGCGCCATCCTGCCGCGTGGCGGGGCAAAACGCACGGAGGCCGCCCGTCTCCGGGCGGCCTCCGATGGTCAACCAATCGGTCGATCTGCGATCAGCAGATGATCAGCGCAGGTCCCAACGGTCGGCGTCCATGACCTTGACCCAGGCGGCGACGAAGTCGCCCACGAACTTCTCCTTCGCGTCGTCACTGGCGTAGACCTCGGCGAGGGCACGCAGCTCGGAGTTGGAGGCGAAGACGAGGTCGTTGCGGCTGCCCGTCCAGTTGGCACCGGACGCGGTGGTGGCCGTGAAGACCTCCTCCGAATCGTCGGTGGCGGTCCACGTCGTGCCGAGCTCCAGCAGGTTGACGAAGAAGTCGTTCGTCAACACGCCCGGGGTCTCGGTGAGCACGCCGAGGTCCGAACCGTCCCAGTTGGTGCCGAGCACGCGGAGGCCACCGATGAGGGCGGTGAGCTCGGGCGCGCTGACGCCGAGCAGGTTGGCACGGTCGATCAGCGTGAACTCGGCCGGGAACTTGCTCGACTTGGCCAGGTAGTTGCGGAAGCCGTCGGCCTTGGGCTCGAGGTAGTTGGTCAGCTCGATGTCGGTCTGCTCCTGGGTGGCGTCGCCGCGACCCGTGGTGGTGGTGACCGTGACATCGACGCCCGCCGACTTGGCGGCCTGCTCGACACCCACCGAACCTGCGATCACGATGGTGTCGGCGAGCGAGGCGCCCTGCGCGGCGGCGATCTCCTTGAGCTTGGCGAGCACCGTGGCCAGCTCGGCGGGACGGTTGACCGCCCACGACTTCTGCGGCTCCAGGGCGATGCGGGCGCCGTTGGCACCGCCGCGCTTGTCCGAGCTGCGGTACGTCGACGCGGAGGCCCACGCCGTCGAGACCAGCTGCGATACCGAGAGACCGGCGCCGGCGATCGCTGCCTTCAGGTCGGCGACCTGGGCGTCGGTGAGCGGCGTACCGGCCGGGATCGGGTCCTGCCAGGTGAACTCCTCGGCCGGGACCTCGGCGCCCAGGTAGCGCGACTTCGGGCCCATGTCGCGGTGGGTCAGCTTGAACCAGGCGCGACCGAACGCGTCGGTGAAGGCCGCCTGGTCCTCCTTGAACCGGAGCGAGATCTCGCGCATCTCCGGGTCCTCACGCAGCGCGATGTCAGAGGTCAGCATGCGCGGCTCGCGCTTGGCGTCGCCGAACGACTCGGGCACCAGGTCTGCGCCGCCGTTGTTCTTCGGGCGCCACTGCTGGGCACCGGCGGGCGAGGTGAAGAGCTCCCACTCGTAGGCGAACAGGATGTGGAAGAACTCGTTGTCCCAGCGGGTCGGGTGATAGGTCCAGGTGACCTCGAGGCCCGAGGTGATGGCGTCGATCCCCTTGCCGGACGCGTACGACGACTTCCAGCCCAGGCCCTGCTCCTCGATCGGGGCGGCCTCGGGCTCCGGACCGACGAGCTCGGCGTCACCGGCGCCGTGGGTCTTGCCGAAGGTGTGGCCACCGGCGATGAGCGCGACGGTCTCCTCGACCGTCATGCCCATCCGGCCGAAGGTGTCCTTGATGTCGACAGCCGACGCCAGCGGGTCGGGGTTGCCGTTGGGGCCCTCGGGGTTGACGTAGATGAGGCCCATCTGGACCGCGGCGAGCGGGTCCTCCAGGTCGCGCTCACCGGTGTAGCGCTTGTCGTCGAGCCACTCGGACTCCGGCCCCCAGTAGACGTCGTCGTCGGCCTCCCAGACGTCCGGGCGACCGCCGGCGAAGCCGAAGGTCGGGAAGCCCATCTCCTCGAGGGCGACGTTGCCTGCAAGGATCATCAGGTCGCCCCACGACAACGCACGGCCGTACTTCTTCTTGACCGGCCACAACAGGCGGCGGGCCTTGTCGAGGTTGCCGTTGTCGGGCCAGGAGTTGATCGGCGCGAAGCGCTGCTGGCCGTGGCCACCGCCGCCGCGCCCGTCCTGGGCGCGGTAGGTGCCTGCGGAGTGCCAGGCCATCCGGACGTAGAGCGGGCCGTAGTTGCCGAAGTCGGCGGGCCAGAAGTCCTTCGAGTCGGTCAGGGTCGCGGCGATGTCTGCCTTGACCGAGGCCAGGTCGAGGCCGAGGAAGGCGGCCTTGTAGTCGAAGTCGCCGCCGAACGGGTCAGCGACCGCCGGGTTCTTGGCGAGGATCTTGAGGTTGAGCTTGTTGGGCCACCACTGCTGGTTGGCCGACCCCTGCGTCGGGTGGACGCGGCCGTGCATCACGGGGCACTTGCCGGCGGACTGCTCGGCATCCTGCGGGTCCTCGGTGACGAGGGGCTCGGTGTGCTGGTTGTTGTCAGGCATCGTGGACCTTTCCGGGGGACCTGCTAGTGAGGGCGGGTGGTGCATTCGGGGCAGAGGCCCCAATAGATGACCTCGGCCTCGTCGACGACGAAGCCGTGGGAGTCGGAGGCGGTCAGACACGGGACGTGTCCCACCGCGCAGTCCACGTCGGCGATCGATCCGCAGGATCGACACACGACGTGGTGGTGGTTGTCGCCGGTCCGCGTCTCATAACGAGCCACGGAACCAGCCGGTTTGATGCTGCGCACCAGACCCGACTCGGTCAGGGCGCGCAGTGAGTCGTAGACCGCCTGATGGGAGACATCGGGCAGTGCTGCACGGCTGGCCGTGATGATCGCATCGGTGTCCGCATGCGGATGCCGATGCACTGCTTCGAGGACGGCGAGCCGGGGCCGGGTGACCCTGAGCCCGACATCCCGCAACTGCTGCTGGAACTCGGGCTCGGGCATGACGCCCAGCATGCCACTTTTTTTGAATGAGTCAAGATTGTGGCGGGGTGTCGGGATGGTCCCTGCCGAAAAGCACCGCAATGGCATCCGAAACGGTGCCTTTCAGCCGGGAGTATCGCTCAGCGGCCGCAGACGAGCACGGCCTCACGCTCCCCGCGGCGCGCCGAGGCGACGTGGCCGGCACAGGGCGGCCGCCAGGAGCGCCAACGTGGCGGAGGTCGCCAGTGCCGTCGGTGTCGAGACGAACTGCGCAATGGTTCCGTGCATGATGCCGGCCAGCGGCCGAGACCCTACGTACGCGATGATCCACAGCGCCATCACCCTCCCGCGCAGCACGTCAGGCGTCCGGACCTGCAAGATCACCGTCGCGCTGGTCGTCACCCACGACATCCCGACACCGTCGATGAAGAACCCCACGAGACTGAGGGACATGACGCTCGAGATGGCGACGGTCAACGCACCGGAACCCATGATGGCCAGTCCCAGGGCAGTGGTGGTCGGAGGCTGGAACCAGCGTCTCAACTGCACGAGGGACAAGGCTCCGAGCGCCGCGCCCAGCCCGAAGGAGGACGCGAGAACGCCGACCAGCGAATCGTCGCCGTGGAGCAACTGTGACACCGCGGGACTCAAGGTGATGGCAGGATCAGCCCCCATCCCCGCGGTCGCAACCGCGACCAGTGCCAAGGGCGCGACACGATCGGTTCGCACGAACCGAAAGCCTCCGCCCATCCCATGATCCAGATCCAGATCGAGGTCCAGATCCGGAACGTCCTTGCGGGGTATTCGTAGTCGCGCCACGACGATCGCGAAGATCGTCTGAGCAACAGCAGCGGCGGCGAAAGCTGTGGGGGGACCCGCCACACCTGCGATGGACGTTCCCAGCACAGGTCCCAGCGAGAGTCCGAGCAGCATCGGGATCGAGTCGATGGTGACCGCCTTGGCGACCTCCGACGAATTCACCATGGTCGGCACCAGTGCCTGCATCGCGGGACCGCCGATGGTCAGGCCGCATCCCATGGCGAAGGAAGCCACCAGGAGTGCATGCGCTGCGGTGTCAGCCTGGGGCTTCCAGCAGGCGGCATACAACGCGAGTCCGCCTGAAGCTGTCGCACACACCAAGCGACCGAAGACGATGCGACGAAGCCGGTCTCCGCGGTCGGCGGCGATACCCGACCACGTCGCAAAGACCACCTGGGGACCGAAGACAGCCACACTGACCAGACCCACGAACACGGTCGACCCGGTGAGTTCGTAGGCCCACAAGGCTGCGACCAGGTTGTAGACCCAGAGCCCCACGACCGAAACGAGCTTGCCGGCGACGTACGGACCGAATGCTCGATCCTTCAGTAGACCGGCCGTCGTACGGGCAGCGGCCCGCTCACCTCCGACGTCGTGACCATCGCTTTCCATGGGCGATCACGCGGTGCTGCTCTTGGTGAGGCTGATGCGGGGATCAAGATAGGCATAGGCGATGTCGACGAGGAGGTTGATGAAGACGATGATCAACCCCCACACGGCGACGGTGAACTGGAGCAGCGGGAAGTCGCGCCAGATGACTGCCTCATAGGCAAGGCGCCCGAGGCCAGGCCAGTTGAAGATGACCTCGGTCGAGATGGCGGACGCGATCGCGATCCCGAACATCATGCCGATGTACGTCACAACGGGGAGCAACGCGTTGCGAGCAGCGTGCATCCAGATGACGACTCCGTCGCTGAGGCCCTTGGCCCGAGCCGTCCGCACATAGTCCTCGCCCAGGATCTCGAGCATGCTCGAACGCATCAGGCGGACGATCGCCGCAACCAGGAACCAGGCCATGGTGAGACCCGGGAGGACATAGGACTGCCAGCTACCCATGCCACTCGTGGGCAGCCATCCCAGCGTGACGCCGAAGACCAGGATCAGCAGCAGACCACTGAGGAACGACGGCACCGACTGACCGACGAGCGCGACGCCCATCGCGGCACGGTCGACGAGTCGGTTGGGCCGTACGGCGGCAGCCACACCCAGCGGGATGCCGATCAGCAAGGCCAAGGCGAATCCGACGGAGACGAGGGCAATCGAGTTGACCAGGCGCGGAATCACAACGTCGAGGACTGGGCCACCGGTCCTCACCGAGGTCCCGAAGTCGCCTCGGAAGAAGTCACTGATGTAGAGCCAGTACTGCTGCAGCAGCGGCTGGTCGAGCCCCATCCGTTCGATCAGGGCGGCGCGTTGGGCCGCCGGCGCGTCGTTGGGAAGCATCGTGTCCGCGGGATTGCCGGTCAAGCGCCCGATCAGGAAGATCACGAAGGTCAGGACCACCACGGTGATCACGGCCTGCATCACGCGGCTGATCAGAAAGCGGGACATGGCGCCACGCAACCTTTCGACTGGAGTTGGAATCGGCTAGCGCTCATGCCTGACGCAACCTCGGATCGAACTCGTCGCGAAGCCAGTCCCCCAAGACGTTGACGGACACGATCACGCCCGCGATGGCAAGACCCGGGAAGACCCACATCCACCACAGCGTGTCGATGTAGTTGTGGCCGTCCGCGATCATTCCGCCCCAGGTCGGCGTGGGCGGCGGAACACCGGCACCGAGGAAGCTGAGTGTCGCCTCCGAGAGGATGACGTAGCCGACCTGCAGCGTGGAGAACACGATGACTGTGCTGACCAGGTTGGGAAGAATGTGCCTGAAGATGATGCGGAAGGGTCGACATCCGGTGACCACCGCAGCGAGGACGAACTCACGTTCCTTCCAGGACAGGGTCTCGGCACGCACGAGCCGTGCGTAGCGCGACCACAGCACCAGACTGATGACACCCACGACGACCCACAGATTGCTTCCAACAGTCACCGCGACGGCCAGCGCGATCAGCACCGGCGGGAACGCCGACATCCCGTCGATGATTCGTGAGATCACTGCGTCGACCCAGCCGCCCTTGTAGCCGGCGAGGAGGCCCAGCACTGTCCCCAGCACACAACTGATCGCGATGCACAGCACTGCGATCGTGAGGGAGATGCGCGATCCCAGCATGACGCGCGTCAGGATGTCGCGACCCTGCCGGTCAGTGCCGAGCCAGTGCGCGCTCGTTCCTCCATCAAGCCACGCGGGAGGGAGTTGACGCGCAACCAGGTCAGACTCCGTTGCGTCCCACGGCGACAGCATCGGCCCGAACACGGCGACGAGCACGGCCAGCACCAAGATGCCGACTGCCCACTTGGGCATCCTGCCCAGCCGTGTCCGACTCGTGCGACGAGCCCTTCTCCGGCCGCGACCACGCCAAACACGCTGAGTTCGGCCGCCAACGCCCGACCCTTCGTCGCCGAGGAGGTCTTCTCGTGCTGCAGATGTCGCCGTCACACGTGAATGTTCGCAGTCCTCCGCAGCACTGGAAAG
>JASLDK010000233.1 GCA_030145945.1 Nocardioides sp. | reverse complement strand
CCGGCTCGCTCGGCTGTTGGCCAGCGTGGCGCCCGGCGAGCCCGAGACGCACGGACTGCAGGCGCTGCTGGAGTTGCAGGGTTCTCGGATCAACGCCCGCACGGACGCCACGCTGGGCAACAGCCGAGCGAGCCGGATGCCTTCCGCCACGAGGTCGGGTCGGGTCCAGTCGTCACCGGCCGTGGCGACGTACCCCTCATTGAAGACGAGATAGATCACCGCCATCACGTCGTCGAGTCGCTGCGTCCGCTCTGCTCCGGTGGGCATCTCCAACTCCGCGCCGACCTCGGTGAGGGTCTTCTTGGCACGCGAGATCCGTTGGCCCATCGTCGTGCTCGGCACGAGGAAGCCGCGGGCGATCTCGTCGGTGGTGAGGCCGCCGACCAGGCGCAGGGTCAGGGCTGCGCGGGACTCCGGCGTGAGGGCGGGATGGCAGCAGAGGAACACCAAACGCAGGACGTCGTCCTCGATGTGGTCGACCTGCGCATCGAGATCGGGCATCGGATCCACCTCCCCGCCCTGTTCGAGCTCGGCGCCCAGCTCCGCGGTCTTGCGGCGCAGCGTGTCGGCGCGCCGGAACACGTCGACGGCCCGCCGCTTGGCGGTCGTCATCAGCCACGCGGCCGGATTGTCGGGTACGCCGTGCGCGGGCCACTGCTCGAGCGCAGCGACGAGCGCGTCCTGCGCGAGGTCCTCGGCCAGCCCGACGTCACGGGTCATCCGGGTCAGAGCGCCCACCAGGCGGGCCGATTCGTCGCGCCACGCGGCGGTGATCGCGTCGGTGGTGGCATCGACCATGCGGCCAGCCTAGGAGGAACCTCTCAGGCCGGCCGCATGGTGTCCGGTCGGGCGCCGGTCAGGCGTCCGAGGCCTCCGGAGCCTCGTCCGAGATCTGGCGCAGCGTGGCGACCATGCTGCACTCGGGCCAGTGCTTCGCGTGCAGGTCAGCGAAGTCCTGCTGGTTGGCGATGGCCTCCTCCAGAGTGTCGTACTGCAGGATCGCCCAGCCGCCGACGGCCTCCCGCGCCTCGGCGTACGGTCCGTCGACCCGAGTGACCTCGCCGGTGCGGACGACGAAGTTGACGGCGTCGCTCAGGCCGTAGAGGCCGCCGCCGTCGAGGAAGTGGCCCTTCTGCGCCTGCTCGCCGATGTAGCTGTCCATCGCGTCGAACAGTGCCTGCGGCGGGTTGCCCTGGCCTTCATCCATCCGAACGAGTCCCATAAAACGCGGCATGGTGATCAGTCCTTCAACTCTTGGTAGGTGAGTGTTACGAACCTACGTCGAACGGCCCGCCGCGGTTTCGACATCGATGCAGAAAAAAGTTTCGCCGCGCTCGCTAGACGTTGCGGCGGTACTGCCCGCCCACCTCGAAGAACGCCTCGGTGACCTGGCCGAGCGAGCACACCCGAGCCGCGTCCATGAGGACGGCGAACAGGTTCTCACCGTTCGACGCGGCCTCCTTGAGCCGGGCGATGGCCGCAGTGGCGTCGTCAGTGTGGCGGGCCTGGAAGTCGCGCAGCCGGACGAGCTGGGAGTCCTTCTCCTCCGTGGTGGCGCGGGCCAGCTCGAGGTCGCCGTCGACAGGCCCGTCGGAGTCGGGGGCACGGAAGGTGTTGACCCCGATGATCGGCAGTGAGCCGTCATGCTTCCTGTGCTCGTAGAGCATCGACTCGTCCTGGATCCGGCCGCGCTGATAGCCGGTCTCCATCGCGCCGAGAACGCCGCCACGCTCCGAGATCCGGTCGAACTCGGTCAGCACGGCAGCCTCGACCAGGTCGGTGAGCTCATCGACGACATAGGAGCCCTGGAGCGGGTTCTCGTTGGACGCCAGGCCCCATTCCCGGTTGATGATCAGCTGGATCGCGAGCGCACGGCGGACGGACTCGGTCGAGGGGGTGGTCACCGCCTCGTCGTACGCATTGGTGTGCAGGGAGTTGGCGTTGTCGTAGATCGCGATCAGCGCCTGCAAGGTCGTGCGGATGTCGTTGAAGTCCATCTCCTGCGCGTGCAGGGAGCGTCCTGACGTCTGGACGTGGTACTTCAACTTCTGCGAGCGCTCGTTGGCGCCGTACCTCTCCTTCATCGCGACCGCCCAGATCCGACGTGCGACCCGGCCGATCACGGTGTATTCGGGGTCCATGCCGTTGGAGAAGAAGAACGACAGGTTGGGCGCGAAGTCGTCGATGTCCATGCCACGCGCGAGATAGGACTCGACATAGGTGAAGCCGTTGGCGAGCGTGAAGGCGAGCTGGCTGATCGGGTTCGCCCCGGCCTCGGCGATGTGATAGCCGGAGATCGACACCGAGTAGAAGTTGCGCACCTGCTGCTGGATGAACCACTCCTGGATGTCCGCCATGCAGCGCAGCGAGAACTCCGTGGAGAACAGGCAGGTGTTCTGGCCCTGATCCTCCTTGAGGATGTCGGCCTGCACGGTGCCGCGCATCGACTTCAAGGCCTCGTAGGGGTCGATGCCGCGCTCGCGCGCCTGATCCATGGCGGTGTTGAGGTAGAACGCCAGCACGGTCGGGGCCGGGCCGTTGATCGTCATCGACACGCTGGTCGTCGGGGAGAGCAGGTCGAAGCCGTCGTAGAGCGCCTTCATGTCCTCCAGCGTCGCCACGGAGACGCCCGACGTGCCGACCTTGCCGTAGATGTCGGGGCGCTCGTCGGGATCGCGGCCGTAGAGGGTGACCGAGTCGAAAGCGGTCGAGAGGCGGGTGGCGGGCTGGCCTTCGGACAGCATCCGGAAGCGCTTGTTGGTGCGGAACGGGTCACCCTCGCCCGCGAACATGCGAGCAGGGTCCTCGTCGGCCCGCTTGAACGGGAACACCCCGGCAGTGAAGGGGAAGTGGCCCGGCAGGTTCTCCCGGCGCCAGAAGCGAACGAGCTCGCCGTGGTCCTCGAAGCGGGGTACGGCGACCCGCGGGACCCGGTTGCCGGCGAGGGACTCGCGGCCCTTGGTCGCGGTGTCCTCGTCGTACGACGCGACAGTGGCGGGCCACGCAACGAGTTGGTCGCGTACGTCGAGGGGCAGGTCGTCGTTGGCTCGGGCCGCGGCCGCGGCGAGGTCCTCGATCTCCGCCAGCTCCTCAGCGACGGCAGTGAACCGCTGCGCCCGACGGGCCTTCTCGACGAGCACCTCGGTCTCGGCGTGATAGCCGCGCACAGTCTGCGCGATCTCCGCGAGATAGCGCACCCGGTCGGCGGGCAGCACCTGCTGGATCCGGGTCGACCTCTTGCCCTCGACCAGCGCGAGCATGCCCTCACTCGTGGGGAGACCCTTCTCGGCGAGCAGGTCGCGCAGGTGCTGGTAGAGGGCGGTCACGCCGTCGTCGTCGAAGGTCGCCGCCGACGTGCCGAACACCGGCATGTCGGAGGGCTGCTTGCCGAACGCCTCGCGGTTGCGGACCATCTGGCGACCCACGTCGCGCAGCGCGTCCTCTGCGCCACGGCGCTCGAACTTGTTGATCGCGACCACGTCGGCGAAGTCGAGCATGTCGATCTTCTCCAGCTGCGAGGCGGCGCCGAACTCCGGCGTCATCACGTAGAGGGAAGTGTCGACGAACGGCACGATCGCCGCGTCGCCCTGGCCGATGCCCGGCGTCTCGACGATCACCAGGTCGAAGCCCGCGGCCTTGATCACGGTCAGCACGTCGGTCAAGTGCTCGGGCACCTCGTGCGCGCCCCGGGTGGCGAGACTGCGGAAGTAGACCTGGTTGCGGTCCAGGCCCTGCCCCGTCAGGTCGAGGCTGTTCATCCGGATCCGGTCGCCCAGCAGCGCGCCGCCACCCTTGCGCCGAGTCGGGTCGACGGCGAGCACCGCGACGCGCACCTTGTCCTGCTGGTCGACCCGCAGCCGGCGTACCAGCTCGTCGGTGAGGCTGGACTTGCCGGAACCGCCGGTGCCCGTGATCCCGAGGACGGGCACGGCGTGGGCGGCTGCCGCCTCGGTCAGCCGGCCCAGCAGCTCGCTGTCGAGCTTGCCGAGCTCGGCGCCGGTGACCGCCCGCGCGAGAGCCGCGCGGTCACCGCTGAGGACCTGCTCGGCGGTCACGCCGCCGGTCTCCCACAGGTCGGTGTCGCAGGCCTCGACGACGGTGTTGACCATGCCGGGGAGGCCGAGTCGCTGGCCGTCCTCGGGGGAGAAGATGGTGACGCCCGACTCGCGCAGGCGGTTGATCTCGTCGTGGACGATGACGCCGCCGCCACCGCCGACGACCTTGATGTGCCCGGCACCGCGCTCGCGCAGCAGCTGCGTGAGGTATTCGAAGTATTCGACGTGACCGCCCTGGTAGGACGACACGGCGATGCCCTGCACGTCCTCCTCGATCGCGGCCTCGACGACCTCGGCGACCGAGCGGTTGTGGCCGAGGTGGATGACCTCGCAGCCCTGGCTCTGGAAGATCCGCCGCATGATGTTGATCGATGCGTCGTGGCCGTCGAAGAGGCTGGACGCCGTCACGAGGCGGACGGGGTGCTGCGGGACGTGCAGGTCTTGCTCGGGCATGAGTCCTCCAAAGTGCTTGGATCTCCGATAGTAGGACGTCCAAGTAATTCTGAAAAGGTCTGGGATGCCCTAGCCTTCGTCACATGTCCGAGCCGCGCCTGCCCTTCGACCCGATCGAGCGCGCCGGCGACCTGTGGGCCGAGCACTTCGGCGACGCGACCTCCATGCGGCTCGCCACCTCGGTGATGCGGGTGCAGCAGTTGATGATCAGCGCTCTGGACGGGGCACTGAAGCCGTTCGGGCTGACGTTCTCGCGTTATGAGGTCCTGGTGCTGCTGCTGTTCAGCAAGCAGGGCTCGCTGCCGCTCAGCAAGATCGGCGAGCGCTTGATGGTGCACCCGACCTCGGTGACCAGCGCGATCGACCGGCTCGAGGCCCAGGGGTACGTCGTCCGCGTGCCCGACGAGGCCGACCGTCGGCGTACCCTCGCGCGACTGACGCCTGCCGGACGTTCGACGGTCCGCAAGGCGACCAAGGCGGTGACCGCGATCGACTTCGCCATCACCGGCCTCGATGCGTCCGGGCAGGGAGACGCCTACGACCTGCTGCGGCAGGTGCGTCAGGCGTCGGGGGACTTCCCGGCCTGATCCGTCTTCGTCGGCCGAGCGGCTGGTCAGTTGTAGGTGTAGAAACCGCGGCCGGTCTTGCGACCCAACAGGCCTGCGTCGACCATCCGGGCGAGCAACGGCGGCGCGGTGTAGAGCTGCTCCTTGAACTCGTCGTACAGCGAGTCCGCGATCGCCTTCACCGTGTCGAGGCCGATCAGGTCCGCCAGTGCCAACGGGCCCTGCGGGTGGGCGGCGCCGAGCACCAGGCCCTGGTCGATGTCCTCGGCCGTTGCGAAACCGGACTCGAGCATCCGGATCGCCGACAGGATGAACGGCACGAGCAGCATGTTGACGACGAAACCGGCCCGGTCCTGGCAGTCGATCGCGTTCTTGCCGAGGTCGTCCTGCGCATAGCTGCGGGCGCGCTCGGTGGTCGCCGGATCCGTCATCAGCGACGGCACCAGCTCGACCAGCTTGAGCACCGGCACCGGGTTGAAGAAGTGGACGCCGAGCACGTGGGTGGGCCGCTTCGTGGCGACCGCCAGCTTCATGATCGGGATGGAGGAGGTGTTCGACGCGAGGATCGCGTCGGGGCTGGTGACGATCTCGTCCAGCTGCTCGAACAGCGCGACCTTGGCCGACTCCTCCTCGACGATCGCCTCGATCACGAAGTCGCGGTCGGCGAGCGCGGTGAGATCGTCGACGACGCGGATCCGGTCGAGTACGGCGGCAGCGGACTCGATCTTGCCGCGACTCTCGGCGCGTTCGAGCGAGTTGGTCAGACGCGCGCGGGCAGCCTCGACGGCTGCGGTCGAGGACTCGACGACGACCACGTCCTTGCCGGCCCGGGCGTTGACCTCGGCGATGCCGGAGCCCATCAGTCCGCCGCCGACCACGCCCACGCGCTGGATGTCCGTCATCGTCTGCTCCTCCTGTTGCTTGGCGACGTCCATTAGTAGGACGTCCTAGTAATCTAGGAGTGACTGGTGAGTAGCGCCAATCAGGCGGCCGAGCACGGTCGGAGGTGGCGACTCGGCAGGGCAGAAGTGGCGACTCGCGCGTCACAACTCACCATTCGGCGGTCACAACTCACCATTCGGCGGTCACAACTCACTACTCGCGAGGGAGGTCTCGACGGCGGCGACCAGGGCCGTGCAGGTCCGTTCGACCATCTCCAACACCTCACGGAACCCGGGGTCCCCACCGTAGTAGGGGTCGGGCACCTCGCCGCCCGGCTCGTCGGGGTCGAAGTCGCGGAACAGGCGCACCCGGGCCGGGTCCGCGTCGCCGAGAGCGATCAGGTCCGTCAGGTTGTCGGCGTCCATCGCCAGCACGAGGTCCAGGTCGCTCAACCAGTGCGGCTTCACCTGTTGGGCGCGATGCCGGGAGGCGTCGTACCCGTGGCTCGTGAGGAGCTCTGCTGCCCTTCGGTCCATCGGACCGCCGACGTGCCAGTCACCGGTCCCGGCGCTGACGACGCGGACGCGGTCGTCGAGACCGGCGTCGGCGACGCGGGCGGCGAGCACGATGTCGGCCATCGGCGAGCGACAGATGTTGCCGAGACACACGACCGCGATCCGATAGCTGCCGGGTGTGCGGGGTGAGGGTGCGGCGACCATCAGTCGTCGACACCGACCATCGCATCGAGGAACCAGGTCGTGATGCTGATGATGATCGACCCCCAGACTGCCGGCCAGAAGCCGGAGACGTGGAAGCCGATGCCGACCGCGTCCGCCAGCCACGCGGTCAGCCGCAGCAGCAGCGCGTTGAGCACGATCAGGAAGATCCCGAGCGTCAACAGGATGAAGGGGATCGACAAGAAGGTCAGCACGGGCTTGACCCAGGCCGTGACGACACACGAGATCAGCGCGACCAGCAGCAGCGGGACGATCTTGTCGCTCAGTTCGGCCCGGCCCTGGGTGGCCCCGCTGAACCAGATGCCGTCGATCAGCTGGGCGGCGACGGCGAGTGCCGCGGCCGTGATCGCCCATCGGGAGAGGAAAGTCAGCATGCGGCCAGTCTGACATTGCGTAGGGTGACCGCGTGCCTCCCGATTCCGAGCCCACGCCTGCACCTGGGGTGACGGGTCCGTCCTCTTCCCCCGCCACCGTCGGGATCGTGGCACTGCTCGCGGTCCTCGTCGTGGGTGGCTTCATCTTCCTCAACCGCAGCGGCGACGGCGAGGCGGATCGGGTCGACCAGCAGAGCAGCCAGGGCGCTACGACGCCAGCCGCGCCGGGCAGCGGGTCGAGCATGGACCTGCCGACGATCGATCCCTCCGACTTCCCGTCCGGCTTCCCCAGCGAGTTGCAGTCGGCGTTCCCGACGGGCCTGCCCACCAACTTCCCCACCTCGGCAGGTCAGCCGAACGGCGGCACGGGCGGCGGGCCGAAGGGTGGACCGAGCGCAGCGCCGACGGTGATGCCGACCGGGTTGCCATCCGGGCTGGGCACGTTCCCGTCCGATCCGGCAGCCCAGCAGTCGTGGTTCTCCGACTACCTCGATCAGGTGATGCCTCAGTGAGGCCTCGTCGCCTCCTGCTGGTCGCCGCGACACTCCTGCTCGTCGCGGGCGTTGTCACGGCAGCAGTGCTGCTGTTGCGCAAGGACGCGCCGAGCGACGTCGCCGAGCGCTACCTGCGTGCGAGCTGGGACCGCGGCTGGCGCACGGAGTGTGAGCTCGCGACAGATCAGTGGCGTGACTACCTCTACGGAGGCGTTCCGTACGCCGACTGCACCGCCTTCGCCAAGGCGTCCCGGACGACGGCGAAGGAATCGCCCTTCGAGCCCTTCCGCAAGGACACCACGATCGACATCGCGGTCCAGCCGTTCAGCGAGGGTGACGGCAAGGCGCGGGTCACCTATGTCGTGGAACTGCGCTATCACGGTGACGACCGGTCCGCATTCGACGCCGTCTGGCAGGGTGCGGGAGCTCGGGACCGCGGCACGATCGAGCTGGTGGAGACCGACGGCGGATGGCGGATCGCCGGCGTGGACGAGGGGTGACGATGAGGACGTTCACGGCTGGCGTGGCAGTGCTGCTCGCGACGTTGATCGCGCCCTTGATGATCGGTGGGACGTGGGTGGCACAGCGGGTCGACGACCGCTCGGCGTACGTCGACACGGTGTCCGACCTCGCGAAGGACCGGGTCGTCCAGCGGACGCTCGCCGACGCCTCAGGTGATGCTGCGGTCGCCGCGCTGCAGAAGTATGTGCCGATTGCGCTGCCCGGCGCGGTGCATGACTGGGCGTCAGCGGCCGCGTTGCAGGTGGTGCAGGGCCCGGCGTTCCCTGACTTCTGGGACCAGGCCAACGGCGACATCCACGACCAGGTGCTCGCCGTCCTCGACGACGCGAATGCGCCCGCCGACGGCTCGATCACCGTCGACGCGAGCCCGCTCGTGGCGCAGGTGCTGCTGCAGATCCAGGAGCACGGCGTGCCGGTCACGCTGCTGCCCGAGATCAAGCTCCGGGTGCCGGTGCTGAGCCGGGCGAAGGTCGCGGAGGCCGGACCGGCGTATCGCAACGCCGACCGAGTCAACCGGATCATCCCGTTCCTGTGGGGCGGGCTCCTCCTGCTGGCCTTGGTCGTGGCACGAGGTTGGCGCGGACGACTGCGCGCCGTCGGTCTCGGCCTGCTCGGCCTGGGTGTCGCCGCGATCCTGGTGCTGGTCGGAGCCGGACCGCTGGGTGACCGGTTGATCGAGTTGGTCGACGTCAGCCGACGCGAGTTGGCCGGAGTGATGCTCGACGCTGTCGTCGGCTCGCTCGGACCGCATGCGCGCACGTTCCTGATCGCCCTGCCGGCCGGGCTGGTGCTGTTCGCCGTGACACTGCTGCCACGCCGGCGCCGCCACGGCCACGACGACGCCGCCTGGGGACAGCCGGTCGCGTAGGAGCGGTCCAACCGGTAGAACGGTTCCGTGTCCGGGTCACGTCGCAGCGCTGTGCTCGCGCCCGGGGACACCTTCGGGTGCTACCGGATCGTGCAGCGTCTGGGGCAGGGAGGGATGGGCACGGTCTACGAGGCGCTCGACACCGGTCTCGGCCGCCACGTTGCGTTGAAGTTGATCGTCGAGCACCATGCGGCCGATCCCGAATTCCGGGTCCGCTTCGTCCGCGAGGCCCAGGCTCAGGCTTCCCTCGACTCGCCGCACGTGGTGCAGGTCTTCGCGCACGGCGAGATCGACGGCCGCCTCTACATCGCAAGCCAACTGGTCCTCGACGGTGACCTCGGATCGGCTCTGCGCCACCACGGCCCACTTCCCGTCGCCGAGGCCGTCGACCTCGTCGCGCAGGTTGCCGACGGCCTCGCCGAAGCACACCGGGCCGGTCTCGTCCATCGCGACATCAAGGCGTCCAACGTGCTGCTCCGGCGGCGCGGCACCCACACCTCCGCCTACCTCGCCGACTTCGGCATCGCCGCCTCGACTCGCGACGACGTAGCCCAGGTCGCCGCGGACGTCCACGCCCTCGGCAGGCTGCTGTGGTCCTGCCTCACGGCCCAGCCGTACGACGCCACGTGGCTGCCCAAGGCGACCCGCCCGGTCGAGGAGGTGCTGCGCCGGGCCCTGGCCGGCGGGTTCGGCTCCGCGCGGGAGTTCAGCACTGCGTTGAAGCAGACGCAGTCGAGGAGGCAACGCCCGAGCCGCTACCCCTCCCGCCGGTCCGTGCGGACGGTCGTGGCGGCCGCTGCACTCGCCGTCGTGGTCGGGACAGGCCTCGCATGGGGGATCGCCCTCGCACGGACGAGGGCATCCGACGTCGCCGGTGGGCCCGAGCGCGAGCGACCGGCGGACCCGCCCGCCGACCTCGTTCGGCAACTGGAGCAGGATGCCGGCCTCGACCCGGCGACCGCGGCCTGTGCGGCCCGCGCCCTCGAGCGTGATGACCTCACTGCGGCTGCGGGGTGCCTGTGGGCGGACTGACGCTGGCATAGAGGGTGGTCAGCGTCATTCGCCCACAGGTGGGTGGGCGGTACCGCTTCAACCCCGCTTTTACGAGGGAGGTTCGGTGGTCGGCACGGCCCGCGGTCGACTCGCTGTCGGCGTCACTTGTCACAACCGTGCTGGCAGTGGGGTTGTGACCACTCCCGGCGCGGTTCAGATGTCACGACCGTGCGTTCAGCACGGTTGCGACAGGCCGAAAGCCGACCGCCGGGCCTGTAGCTGTGCCGGGCCTCTCTCGTCGCTGCCGGTTGAAGCTGTACCAACCGCCGACCCGCAGGCCGCAGACGCCCGCCACCCCGCCGAACCACCGCACCCACTGGCAGCAGGCCGACAAGCGATCAGCCGTCCGACACCCGGATCAGCCCGAGGATCGTGGCGATGTACAGCGATCCGTCCGGCCCGAGGTAGATCGACGCGTAGTGGTTGTTGTAGGCGATGCCGAGGCCGGTCAGTCGGCTCCATCTGGTCTCGCCGGTGCGGATGTCGATGGCGGTGACGTACCACGGGTCGAGGATGTTGCCGCCGGGCTTGGAGTAGACGTAGACGAGGCCATTGCCGAGGGACGCCTTCGGGACGGAGGTCGGTGCGGTGGTCGGGTTGGTCCAGGCGACGTGGCAGCCCACCGGGTCGATCATCACCCTCGAGACGCCGGGGGTCGTGGTCTTGCCGAGCAACGTGGACTGCGGTCCGGCGTACCCGTAGTTGTTCTCGATGATCAGTGATTCGCCAGCGGCGACGAGGCTGTTCTCGGTCGTGCTCGCTCCCGACGTCAGGACGGGGACCTTGCAGTGCTCGCGGTCAGCGATGCCGGTGCGGCGGTCATAGACGATCACGTTGCTGCGCGGCTCGGCGTTGTCGGCGATGGCGATCCAGCGGTCGCCGATCAGGGTGGGTGAGGTGCCAGAGCCCTGGGAGAGCATGCCGGGCTTCTTGACCGTGCCGCGGTCGTACGGGATCGCCCAGGTGATCTGCGGGGTTCCGTCGGCAGCCGCGTCGAGCCGATAGGTCTGGTGCGTCGAGACGAAGTAGACGCCGCCGGTCTCGTCGGTCGAGACCGAGTTGAAGATGCCCTCGCCCGCAGGCAGTTTGAGCGCCTTCGCCACGCCCGTGGCGCGGTCCAGGGTGCCGACGGTGCCCTGCTGGCTGAACCACCAGACGCGTCCGTCCCAATCGACGCCGGTCGCGACCAGGCAGTCGTCGGCGGCGATCTGCGAGGCGAGCGACCAGGTCTGCCCGCGGGTCAGGGATCCGTCGGCGTTGACCGCGACCTCGGCGATCGCCTTGGTGGTCGTGGTCGCGAAGGCGTGGTCTTGGCCGTCGAGGAAGAAGTAGGTGCCGCCGCAGATGTCGGTGAGCGGGTTGCCGCCGGCGAACAGGTTGCGCTGCGAGAGGCGCAGCTCGGAGATCTTCTTCAGGGTGACCGGATCGATCACCATCAGCGTGAACCCTTCGAGACCCCCGCACAGGCCGACGATCCGGTCGTGCGAGTCGAAGGCCATGGTCGCGCACTCGCGCACGCCGTACGACGTGGTCTTCACCTTCAGGTCCCGCCCGGTCGGTCCGGAGACGGCGTAGGCGTCGGAACTGTAGGGGTCGTTGTGCATGCTGCTGCGCCCGTTGGGCGCGAGGAACGGGTTCTGCGGGATGGGCGGTGCGGCCAGTGGCTGCGGCGTGACCGCCGCACCGATGAAGGGCGTCGGCAGCAGCTCTGCCGTCGCCTGCGGGGCGACGCCGATGGCGCCGAGGGACAGAGCGAGGAGTACGGCGGTCGCCGAGGCCGCGACGCGGAGCATGCGCATCGGCCGAGAGTAGAACGCGTTTCAGGTTTCGGGAAGACCTGACGCAGTGTCAGTTCCGTGGCGGCGTGGTCCTCCCGAGCAGCCAGGCGTCGAAGAAGTCGGACAGCTCCTCACCGGTGGTGGCCTCGATCCAGTCGACGTAGGTGGCTCGATCGGCGGTGCTGTTGGCGTGCTGTGCCGGCCACTCGCGCAGCACCCGGAAGAACGCCTGGTCGCCGATCCGCTCCCGCAGCTCCTGCCACATCAGTGCGGGACCGTAGTAGATGTTGCCGTCGCCGAAGTGGCTCGCGAGATAGGCGCCCGGCGGTCCGGAGGACGCACGCAGCGACGACTCGAAGCCTGCCCATCCGTCGATCTTGCGGCTGATCGGGATGCCCTCCTGCTCGGCCTCCCACATGCCCTGGAGGTACATCGCCATGCCCTCGTTCATCCACACGTCCGACCAGTCGTCGGGCGTGACGGTGTCGCCGTACCAGTGGTGCGCTGCCTCGTGGACCATCACCTCCGGCGACAGGCTGTAGCGCGTGTTGCCGAGCGTCACCATGGTCTGGGTCTCCATGCCGCTGTCGTTGTCGACGACGACCACGCCGAAGCTGTCGAACGGGTAGGGCCCGAGGATCTTCTCCAGCCAGTCGATCGCCTTCGGCGCGAAGGCGGTCTGCCCCGGCGTCGCCTCCCCGTCGGAGGGCGCCCACACCTGGATCGGAACACCGCTCCTGGAGGTCAGATCCGTGTGTTGGTAGTCGCCGAACGCTGCCGTCACGAGGTACGCCGACGCGGGCTCGCTCAATGTCCAGCGATTGACCCGCTTGCCGTTCTTGACCGTCGATGAGGTCAGGACGCCGTTGGCGACTCCCGACCACGGCGCCGGCACGGTCAACGTGAAGTCGTAGAGCGCCTTGTCGGAGGGCTGGTCGTTGACGGCGTACCAGGTGAATGCGCCGTAGGGCTCCTGCATCGTCCATGTCTCGTGCTTGTCAGTCACGTGCCAGCCGAGTCCGGCGCTGAAGTCGCTGCGTCGGCTCGGAGCGTCGGCCGGTCCGGGGGTTCCGGCGTAGTCGAACGCGACCTCGTAGGTCTCGTCCTCGGAGACGGCGTGATGGATGAGGAGGTCGTTGCCCGCCACCTCGAACGTGGCGGCCGTGCCGTCGACGGTGACCTCGGACAATGTCAATGCGTCGGTGAAGTCGAGGGGAATCTGCTCGGCCTCGGCGGTGGCGCGGAAGGTCAGCACCTCGTGCCCGGTGAGGTGGTCTCGCTCGGGCTGCCAGTCGAGGTCGAGGTCGTAGTGCAGCGCGTCGACCAGCGGACCACCCACCTCGGGATAGACCGAGTCGGCGCGGGTGTCGTTGCGGGCCATGTCGAGGACCCGGTCGGTAGGGGCGGTCGAGCCGGCCGAGGACGCCGTCGAAGCCGCAGGACCGGTTGTCCCGGTGGCGTCCGGCCCGGAGCATCCGGCAGCCGAGGTGCAGCACAGGAGGGCGAGGGCGGCCACGATCCGTCGACTCGTCATGGCCGCATCATTCCTTGTGGCCCACCCGTCTCGGAATCTGACAGCCATTCACTTTCCCTGTGACCCGTGCAACCATGCGCCATGCGGTTTTTCAGGGAACAGCACGCCAGCCGCCAGCTCGCGCTGGCCGTGCTCGTCGCACTCAGCGTCCTCGGTGTCGCCCTCGCCGTCCCGACCATCGGCTCGGGGGACGGTACGACGACCCTGGCGATGGCCGCCGAGCAGCAGAAGTCCGCGCGGGGCATCCCGCACGACGACACGCTGCTCGCGGCACACAACCACAACGATCCGAGGACCAAGAACGACGTCTCCCGCGGCCTGAGCGTGGGGGACGAGGCGGTCGACCCGACCACCGCCCGCGAGCGGACCTCGAATGCGGCGTACGTCGACACCGAGCGCGCGCTGCCGGACCCGAAGCTGGTGCCGACCGCTGCCTATCCGCCGCGCGCCGCGATCCCGGCTGATCGCTATGCGATGGCAGGCGGGTGCTACCTGCTGCTGTCCTCCGAGGGCGCCTTCGGGCCCTACTACTTCAAGGCGACCCGCCTCGGTGGCTACCTGTTGCACGCGCCCAACGGGGAGTTGACCCGGGCCGGCAATGGCACGGTGTCGGTCGCCGCGAAGCCCTCGCCCGCCGCCGACTGGACCGTCAACGGCAGCAACGGACACTTCACCTTCCAGATCGACGGTGCAGGGGCGCTGACAGCCCAGCAGGGTGTGCTGACGGCGGGCGCCGGCGGCACGATCTTCCAGGTCGCGCCCGACAGCGGCTGCCCGGCGTACCCCGAGGCTGACGTCAACGTCAGCGGCGATCCCTTCGGGGGCGTGACGCCGATCCAGGAGGTCCGCGGCTTCGTCGACGCGCACACCCACGGCATGGCCTTCGAGTTCCTCGGCGGCGACCTGCACTGCGGTCGCCCGTGGCACGCCTATGGTGCGCCGTACGCCCTCGAGGACTGCGTCGATCACAAGCTGACCGGCGGCAAGGGCGCACTGATCGAGTCGGTGATGTCCGGCAAGCCCTCCCACGACCCGATCGGTTGGCCCACCTTCAAGGACTGGCCGGCCCCGGACTCGCTGACCCACGAGGGCACCTACTACCGCTGGTTGGAACGGGCCTGGCGCGGCGGCGAGCGGCTGTTCGTCAACCTGCTCGTCGAGAACAACAAGCTCTGTGAGCTGTATCCGCTCAAGCGCAACTCGTGTGATGACATGACCTCCATCCGGCTGCAGGCCAAGGACATGTACCTCATGCAGGACTACATCGACGCGCAGTTCGGTGGGCCCGGCAAGGGCTTCTACCGGATCGTCAAGGATCCCTACGAGGCACGCCGCACCATCAACGCCGGCAAGATGGCAGTGATCATGGGCATCGAGACGTCGATCCCCTTCGGCTGCACCTTCAAGACCGTCCTGGGCAAGGACTTTCCGCAGTGCTCGGCGGCCCAGATCGACGCCAACCTCGACGAGATGCACGCGCTCGGCGTTCGCCAGATGGAGTTGGTCAACAAGTTCGACAACGCCCTCGCCGGTGTCGCCGGGGACGCGGGCGCGATCGGCCCGCTCGTCAACGCCGCGAACTTCCTCGAGACCGGCAGCTTCTGGCGCATGGAGCACTGCACGCCCGCCGACGGCGAGTCGGCCGACAACGCGCAGGTGACGATCCCCGACATCTCCGCCGGCCAGCAGGACGCACTCTTCGGTGCGGTCGCCCAGGTGCTCGGCATCTTGCCGGCGCTGCCGATCTATCCGCAGCCGGCGCACTGCAACAAGCGCGGCCTCACCGAGCTCGGGGTCCACACCATCGGTGCGCTCGCGAAGCGCAAGATCATCTTCGACCCCGACCACCTCTCCGTGAAGGCGCGTGCCGCCTCGATGGACGTCATCGAGGGACTGAAGTACCCCGGCGTCATCTCCAGCCACTCGTGGTCCACGCCCGACACCTACCCGCGGATCTACAAGGCCGGCGGCTTCATCACGCCGTACGCCGGCGACTCGACGGGCTTCGTCGAGAAGTGGCGCCGCCACCTGGGCTGGGCGGACCCGCGCTACTACTTCGGCTTCGGGTTCGGCGCCGACATCAACGGTCTCGGTGCACAGGGCAACGCGCGTGGGGCCGGCGTACCCAATCCGGTGCGCTATCCCTTCACCGGCCTGGGCGGCGTGGTCATCGACAAGCAGACCGCGGGCCAGCGCACGTGGGACATCAACAAGGACGGTGTGGCGCAGTACGGCCTCTACCCGGACTGGGTCGAGGACCTGCGCAAGGTCGCGGACGCCCAGCACCCGGGCGACGGCGCCAAGATCGTCGACGACATGGCCCGGGGAGCCGAGGCCTACCTGCAGATGTGGGAGCGCGCCTACGGCGTACGCCCCGACTCGTGCCGCAACCCGGGCCTGCGGATGTCGCTGGCGAAGGCCAAGAAGCTGGCCAAGAAGATGAAGCGCAAGCACTGGTCGACCAGCCAGGTGATGGCGAAGGTCGGGCAGCCCTACCAGCGGCTCGGGTCCGACTACACCTTCTGTGCCAAGGCCAAGAAGGTGAAGAAGAACGGCAAGAAGACCAAGAAGACCGTCTCCGTGCGGGTGGTCGTGAAGTTCAAGCCCAATGGCACGGTGAAGAAGGTGAAGATCCGCCGCTGAGGCGGCGCCTTGACCGGACGCCGCTGAGGCGCGGATCACGGCGGCCCGAAGTTACCTGCCGGTAGGCTTCAGCCTTGCCTGTCTCGCTCGCCGCGGGACGGGTAAGGCTTGCCTATCGCCCTCGGAACCCACCCGTCGGCACTAGGCTCGTCGGGCGCACTCCTGTGCGCGCCCCTTGAGTCCCTGCCGGATGAGGAGCTGTCGGACACATGCAGATCATCGCGATCGTCGTCTCGTTGACCGTCTCGGTCGTCGCCATCGCCCTGACCGCTCGCGCTGTCCGCGCGATGCTCGGCGTGATCAAGAGCGGTCAACCCGCTCCCGGCCGGACCGGCAACCCGGCCGGCCGCACGATCACGATGGTGAAGGAGACCTTCCTCCACACCCGGATGCTGCAGTGGACCTGGGTCGGTGTGCTGCACTGGTTCGCGTTCGCGGCCTTCCTGTTCCTCTCCACCGCGGTCGCCGCTGCCTTCCCGCAGCTCTTCGACCCGGAGTGGACGATCCCGATCATCGGCAAGTGGGTCGTCTATGAATGGGTCGCGGAGTTCCTCGGTCTGCTCGGCACGCTCGCGATCATCCCGCTGATCTACTACCGCCTCTCGCACCAGCCCGCGAAGCTGGGCCGCCGCAGCCGGTTCTTCGGCTCCACCCAGTGGCAGGCCTTCTTCGTCGAGGCGATGGTGCTCCTCGAGAGCTCGGCGATCCTCTTCATCCGCGGTGCCGAGCACAACCTCGGGCAGGCGCACGGCGAGGCCCACGCCAGCGGCACGCACTTCCCGATCTCGCAGTACGTCGGCAACCTCTACCCGAGCGGTCACGACTCGATCGGTTCGCTCGAGAACATCATCTTCTTCATCGCGATGTTCAAGATCACCTCCGCGATGATCTGGCTGATCGTCATCTCCACCAACCTGACGATGGGTGTGGCCTGGCACCGGTTCACCGCCTGGTTCAACATCTGGTTCAAGCGTGAGGAGACCGGCGGCACCGCGCTCGGCGCCCTCAAGCCGCTCACCGCGGCCGGCAAGGCGATCACCCTCGACGACATCGACGATCTCGACGAGGACTCCGTCCTCGGCGCTGGTGGCATCTGGGACTTCTCCTGGAAGGACATCCTCGACTTCACGACCTGCACCGAGTGCGGTCGCTGCCAGTCGCAGTGCCCGGCCTGGAACACCGAGAAGCCGCTCTCGCCCAAGCTGATGATGATGGCGCTGCGCGAAGAGGCGTACGCCGTCGCCGGTGGTGCCGAGCCGCGTCAGCTCGTCGGCAAGACCACGCACGACCAGGCGGACGGGGTTCTCGACTACTTCTACAACCCCGAAGGTGCCGACTTCGTCATCGACGAGGACGCGCTGTGGGGCTGCACCAACTGTGGTGCCTGCGTCCAGCAGTGCCCCGTCGACATCGAGCACGTCGACCACTTCGTCGACATGCGCCGCTACCAGGTGCTGGTCGAGTCCAACTTCCCCTCCGAGCTCAACGGTCTCTTCAAGGGCCTGGAGAACAAGGGCAACCCGTGGAACATGTCGCCCACGGCCCGCCTCGACTGGGCCAAGGACCTGCCGTTCGAGGTCAAGGTCGTCGGCGACTCGATCGAGTCCCTCGACGAGGTCGACTGGCTCTTCTGGGTCGGTTGCGCCGGTGCCTATGAGGACCGCGCCAAGAAGACCACCCGCGCCGTCGCGGAGCTGCTCGACCTCGCAGGCGTCTCGTTCGGCGTCCTCGGCAACGGGGAGACCTGCACCGGTGACTCCGCCCGCCGGGCCGGCAACGAGTTCGTGTTCCAGGGCCTGGCCCAGCAGAACATCGAGACGCTGACCGACGCCAAGGCCAAGCAGGTCGTCTCGACCTGCCCGCACTGCATGAACACCCTCAAGAACGAGTACCGCCAGCTCGGTCTCGAGCTCGAGGTCATCCACCACACGCAGCTGCTCAACCGTCTCGTCCGCGAGGGCAAGCTGACGCCGGTCGCCCAGGGCGCCGGCGCGCACAACCGCAAGATCACCTACCACGACCCGTGCTTCCTCGGTCGTCACAACCAGGTCTACACACCCCCGCGCGACCTGTTGCAGATCCTTCCCGGCGCCGAGTTCGCCGAGATGGAGCGCAACTCGGAGCGGTCCTTCTGCTGCGGCGCCGGCGGTGCTCGCATGTGGATGGAGGAGACCATCGGTGAGCGGATCAACCTCAACCGCACCGCGGAGGCCGTCGGCACCGGCGCCGACCAGGTCGCGGTGGGTTGCCCCTTCTGCCGCGTGATGATCTCCGACGGCCTGACCAAGATGCAGGCCGACGGCGAGGCGCGCGAAGAGGTCGAGGTCCTCGACGTCGCACAGATGCTGCTCGCGTCCGTGAAGGGCGAGCAGGCCACGAAGCTGAAGCCGGGCGAGGGTGCTCCGCTGGCGCCGAAGCCGGCTGCGGCGAAGGCCGCTGCTCCGGCCGAGGCGAAGCAGTCGGTCGAGACCAAGGCTGAGCCAGAATCCGGTGACGTCACCCTGACCGAGGACACCGTCGCTGCCCCCGAGGAGGTCGGTACCGCGGCCAAGGCGTCCTCGACGGACGGCGGGTCGTCGATGTTCGACGACCCGGGCTCCATGTTCGACACGCCTGCCGCTGCGCCGGCCGAGTCGGCTCCGGCCGCTCCGGCAGCCCCTGCGTCGGGTGGATCGCTCTTCGACGATGCGTCGTCGATGTTCGACACCCCGGCACCCGCGGCGGCCCCGGCAGCCGAGGCGGCCCCGGCAGCCGAGGCGGCGCCCGCTGCTCCGCCGACTCCGTCCGAGGGCGGATCGTTGTTCGACGTCGGTGGCGGCGGTTCGCTGTTCGATACGCCTGCAGCGCCCGCCCCCGCGGCTCCTGCTCCTGCTGCCGCGGCCGAGCCGGCCGAACCGGCAGCGGAGGCTCCCGCCAAGGCTGCGCCGGCAGTGGATCTGAACGCCGGCGGTTCGCTGTTCGATGTCGCGCCGACCGAGTCCGCTCCGGCGGAACCCGAGGCCGCCGAGCCAGGTCCGGCGGCACCTGCGGCCGAGTCTCCGGCCGATCAGACCCCGTCCGCCGAGACCCCGGCGGCCGCGGCTGCTCCTGCCACGCCGTCGGTCGACCTCAACGCGGGCGGCTCGCTGTTCGACATCGCCGCTCCCGCCGAGGCTCCCGCTGCCGCGGCACCTGTGCCCGCAACTGAGGCTCCGACGGCAGATGCTCCTGC
>JASLDK010000226.1 GCA_030145945.1 Nocardioides sp. | reverse complement strand
GGCGACGATCTGCTGGACCACCTCGACGCCCATCACCTCGTCGCCGTGGATTGCCGCGTTGACCCACACGGCGGGGCCGGCCTCGCGGCCGTGGACGACGCGCACGGGAAGGCTGATGTCGCCGCCGGTGACCAGACGGGTGATGGGGAGCTCGACCTCCTTGGCCGATCCGGCCCGCACCCGCACGTTGCCGATGGCAAAGGACTCACGCAGTGCCATCGGCACCGTCCTGGGCACCGTCCCGGGCACCATCCTGGGCTGGGGCCTGTGCTTCCGCTCGGCCACGGTTCTTGCGGCGTACCTTCCGCGGCGGCCTGCCGCCGAGGTAGGAGCGGCCGGGGTCGACGAGGAAGCCCTGGCGCAGCGCCTCGCGCCCGATCAGCATCCGGAAGCCCATGGCGTCGCGCCGGGTCAACGTCACCTCGGTCGGAACGGTCTGTCCGAGCAGTTCGACGTCGGTGAGGATCACGATCCGCTGCTGCGTGTGCCCGGTCGAGCTGCGGACCAGTCGCCGGTCGTGCACAGGCGTCTCGACGACGGTCGCGTCGTCGTTGGACCGTTGCCAGGGATGGATCGTGAACCGGACCCAGTCTGCGCCGTCCCGGGTGAACTCCTCGATGTCGAAGGCGTGCAGGGCCGACGTACGGGCGCCCGTGTCGAGCTTGGCCTTGACCGGGCCCACACCGAGCCCGGGCAGACGCACCCACTCGCGCCAGCCAGCCGTGACGGCGGGGCTGCTTGAATGGGACCGGACCACCCGGACATCCAATCAGCAAACGCAACCGAGGGATTCTTGAAGGTCGGAATGAAGCTCGCGATTCTTTCCCGCGCACCGCGGTCCTACAGCACCCAACGCCTGCGTACGGCGGCCCTCGACCGCGGTCACGAGGTGAAGGTGCTCAACACGCTGCGCTTCGGCATCGACCTGTCCGGCGACGAGCCCGACCTGCAGTTCCGCGGCAAGCAACTGTCCGACTATGACGCCATCCTCCCGAGGATCGGCAACTCGATCACCTACTTCGGCACCGCGGTGGTCCGGCAGTTCGAGCAGATGGACGTCTACACGCCCAACACCGCCAACGGGATCGCCAACTCGCGCGACAAGCTGCGCGCCACCCAGATCCTGTCGCGGCACAACATCGGCATGCCCGCGACGACCTTCGTCCGCGACCGCGCGGACGTGATCCCCGCGATCGAGCGGGTCGGTGGCGCGCCGGTCGTGATCAAGCTGCTGGAGGGCACCCAGGGCATCGGCGTCATCCTCGCCCCCAGCATCAAGGTCGCCGAGGCGATCATCGAGACCCTGCAGAGCACCAAGCAGCAGGTGCTGATCCAGCGGTTCGTCAAGGAGTCCCGCGGCCGCGACGTGCGGGCGCTCGTCGTCGGCGACCGTGTGGTCGCGGCGATGCGCCGGGTCGCGCAGGGCGACGAGTTCCGCTCCAACGTGCACCGCGGCGGCAGTGTCGAACCGGTCGACCTGGATCCGGAGTACGAGCAGGTCGCCGTCCGCGCCGCCCAGATCATGGGCCTCAAGGTCGCCGGCGTCGACATGCTCGAAGCCAAGTCCGGTCCGCTCGTGATGGAGGTCAACTCCTCCCCGGGCCTGGAGGGCATCGAGACCGCCACCAAGCTCGACGTCGCCGGCGCGATCATCGACTACATCGACAACCAGGTCGCCTTCCCCCAGATCGACGTGCGCGAGCGGTTGTCCGTCTCGACCGGGTACGGCGTCGCCGAGCTCCTCGTCCATGCCGACGCCGACCTCGTCGGCAAGACCCTCGGCGACTCGGGCCTGCGCGACCGCGACATCACCGTGCTGACCCTGCACCGCGGCACGATCGTCATCCCCAACCCGTTCCCGCATCACGTGCTGGAGGCCGAGGATCGGCTGCTGTGCTTCGGCAAGCTCGAGGAGATGCGCTCGATGATCCCGGCCCGCCCGAAGCGGCGGGCCCGGGTCAAGAAGCTGCCCAAGCAGCCCATCCACTCCGACTAGAGACCTGAATGTCACGCTGACTGCTGCGGCTTCGGCGTCATCAGTGCCACTCCGACCCTCTTGCTGGGTCCAATCACGATTTATTGGTCTCTATAAAGAAATCTCTGATAAAGACGGATAGAGTGTGATTCGTGGACCCCATCCGCAACCCCTTCCGTCCTGGGGCCGGCCGTCGGCCGCCCGTGCTCGCTGGCCGCGAGCCGATCCTCAATGCCTTCGACGTCGTTCGACAGCGCACGGAGACCTACGGCGAGGGCGACCGTGCCTGGGTCCTCAACGGACTTCGTGGTGTCGGCAAGACGGTGTTGCTGAACGAACTCATGCGGCAGGTCAGCGGCTCGGGATGGATTGTCGCCAAGGTCGAGGTGACCCCCAAGGTCGAACTCTCTGCAGCCCTGTCCGCCGCGCTGGTCAAGGCCATGCGCACCGCTACTGGCCGCCACCCCGTCCCGCGGCTGCAGCGTCTCCTCGGGGTCTTCAAGGCATTTTCGCTCAAGTTCGATCCGACCGGAACCGTCTCCCTCGGCGCCGAGGTCGCGCCGCTGACCGGTATGGCGGACTCGGGGCGGTTCGCTGATGATCTTGCCGTCCTCTTCGAGGTCCTGGGCGAGACCTCGCGCGAGCTCGGAATCGGGACCCTGATCCTCATCGACGAGTTGCAGGAGGCCACCCCCGAGGAACTCACCGCGGTCAACACGGCCGTCCACCAACTCGGCCAGGGGGACGTGCCGCTCCCGGTGTTCTTCGTCGGGGCTGGTCTCCCGTCGCTGCCGGCACAACTGGCTGAGGCGACAAGTTATGCCGAACGGCTCTACGACTACCGCGCCATCGGGCTTTTGAGTCCAGCGGAAGCACAGACCGCCCTCACGGGTCCGACCTCGAACGACGGCGTCGACTGGGACCCCCGGGCGCTCGACGCCGCCCTCGCCATCGCTGGCGGCTACCCCTACTTCCTGCAGGCCGTCGGCAAACACGTCTGGGACGCCGCCGTCCGATCACCCATCAGTCTCGACGACGTCGACGCCGGCGGCGCCCTCGCGCGGCGCGAGGTCGATGACGGCCTCTACCGGTCCCGCTGGGAACGCGCGACCCCGGCCCAACGGCGCCTGATGCGCGTCCTGGGGGACCTCGGCCGGACCAACCCCGTACCCATCGCCGACGTCGCGGACGAGATGGGCAAGCGAGTCACCGACCTCTCCGTCACCCGACGAGACCTCATCCAGAAGGGCCTTATCTACTCGCCCGAGCGCGGGGTGCTGGCCTTCACCGTCCCCGGCATGCACGAGTTCATCAGCCGCCAGGAGGACGAGGGGGCCTGAGTTCCCAGGCTGCGAGTTCGTCCTCGGGCAGCGGATCGAAGAACCGAGCCTCGACCTCGATGTCGAAGCCACCGAAGACAATCTCGACCGCCACGGCCCCAGAGTACGCCGACGATGTGAGTGATCAGAACGTCTTGCACGGCCCATCCGGCAGGATGGCCCCATGACGGACGCACCCGCCGAACTGGTCCACCTCGACGTCGCTGACGGGGTCGCGACGATCACCCTCGACTCGCCGCACAACCGCAACGCGCTCTCGCGCCAGCTGGTCACCGAGCTGGTCGATCATCTGTCGAGCGCGGGGGAGGCGGACGACGTACGCGTGGTCGTGCTGAAGTCGTCGGGGCGGGTGTTCTGCTCCGGCGCCGACCTGTCCGAGGCATCCACGGTCCCGATGCAGGACGGGGCGCGAGCGATCGTGGCGTTGCAGCGACAGATCGTCGCGTTGCCGAAGCCGGTCGTCGCCGTGGTCGAGGGGGCGGCCCGCGCGGGCGGTATCGGCATCGTCGCCGCCTCCGACGTCGTCGTGGTCGCCGAGGACGCCACCTTCGCGCTGACCGAGGTCAAGCTCGGCCTGACTCCCGCGGTCATCTCGCTGACCGTCTTCCCGCGACTGACCCCGCGTGGCCTGGCCTGGACGGCCCTTGGCGGCGAGGTCTTCACCGGTGTCGAGGCGCGGGACTACGGCCTGGCCACCTTCGCGGTCCCCGCCGCCGACCTCCAGGCGAGCGTCGACGACGTCGTGGGCAAGCTCGCCACCGGTGCTGCCCAGGGCCTGCGCGAGACCAAGGCGTTGCTCGCCGCCGACCTCCTCGCGCGCATCGACGCTCACGGTGAGGAGCTCGTCGGGCTCAGCGCCCGGCTCTTCGGGTCCGACGAGGCCAGGGAGGCGATGACAGCCTTCCTGACCCGCAAGAAGGGCTGACCCGCAACAGGAGGTCAGCCCTCGAGGTACGCCGTCAGCATCGTCGCGATCGCGTCGTTGGCGCGGTCCAGGTCGATGTGGGTGCCGAGCAGGCGTTCGTTGCGCAGGCTGCGCAACATCGCCGGCAACACCTCGGACATGGTTGCCTTGCGGTCCTCGTCCAGCCCCTCGACGCCGTCGAAGAAGTGGATGAACGCCTTGGTGGCGAGTCCGTCGAGGTTGCGGATCGAGGCCGCCGTCCGTGGATGGGTCTCCTCCAGCACGGAGAGCGGCCGGGGCAACGCCCACCGCATGGTCTCGATCGTGACGGCCTGCGGGGAGTCCAGCACCTCACGGTAGAGGCGGATGACCTCCTCGATCCTGCCCTCGACGGTCGGGCTCTGCGGTCGTGACCACAGGCCGGGGCCGAGCTCGGCGACCTGGTCGGCCACCGCCGACCAGAAGCCGTCGGAGTCGCCGAACAGGTTCTGCACCGAGCCCCAGCTGAGCCCAGCCTCCTTGGCGACCATGTTGATCGACACCGTCTCGGGTCGTCCGGTCGACAGCATCTCGATCGCTGTGGTCAGTAGTTTCTCGCGTGCCGCAACGCCGCGCCGGTTCGGTTTGCGGGTCGGCGTGGTGCTCGTCGTACTTGTTGCATTCATCGTGTTTCCCCCTTGGACACGCGATGGTTCACCACCATTGAAGCAGCATTCAACCAACATCCCGGGTCGGACTGTGCCAGCGTCCGGCCTGTAGTGTTGGGGGCTTGCCTGCCGACCTCACGGGGACGGCTGTGGCAGTCAACAAACGAGCACGAACGGCAGGGGTCACGAGCGGTGACAGACGAGCTGGTGGAGCGCGAGGTCGCGACCGAGCAGACCTTCGTCAACCGGGTCTATCGACAGTTGGGGCAGGCCGGGAAGGCTGCGCAGGAGCTGGCGAAGGAAGGCCATTCCCGGGGGAAGCTGGGGCACGAGGGCGGGCTCGTCGAACGCGACGCGATGGTCTTCCAGGCCGCGAAGCGGATCGCGCAGCTCGACGCGGCCCACGAGGGCCTGGTGTTCGGTCGTCTCGACATGGACGCGGCGATCGACAAGGAGCCGCGGTACGTCGGCCGGATCGGTCTGCGTGACGACGCGCACGAGTCGCTGCTGATCGACTGGCGGGCCCCGGCCGCGGCGGTGTTCTACCAGGCGACGGCGGCCGAACCACACGGCGTCCTACGCCGCCGGGTGCTGCGTAGTGCCGGCCGCTCGGTCGTGGGCGTGGAGGACGAGCTCCTCGACGCGGCGGGGGTGGAGCGGGCCGAGGCGGAGGGCCGCGACCTGCCGATCGTCGGGGAGGGCGCGTTGATGGCGCAGCTCTCGCGGGCCCGCGACCGGTCGATGCATTCGATCGTCGCGACCATCCAGGCCGAGCAGGACAAGGCGATCCGCGCCCCTTCGCGCGGGGTCGTCTCCATCTCCGGTGGCCCCGGCACCGGCAAGACGGTGGTCGCGCTGCACCGCGCGGCGTACCTCCTCTACACCGACCGGCAGCGCTACGAGCGCGGCGGCGTGCTCGTCGTCGGTCCGTCGGGCGTCTTCATGCGCTACATCGAGCGGGTGCTCCCGTCGCTGGGCGAGACCGCGGTCGCGCTGCGCAGCCTCGGTGAGGTCGTCGACGAGATCCGTGCGACCCGCCACGACGTCCCGGCCGTCGCCGACCTGAAGGGCTCGGAGCGGATGGCCGAGCTGATGCGGCGTCTCGCGCGCCAGCAGGCCCCCGGGAGCCCCCGTGAATACCGGGTCTTCTGGCGTGACGATCGGTTGCTGCTCGACCGCGGCAGGCTCGGACAGGTACGCCGACAGCTGATGTCGCAGGGCCTGCGCAACAAGCAGCTCCCGCGCGTCTCGAACGCTCTGCTCGACGCGTTGTGGCGGCAGGTGCGGGGCGAGCGCGGACGCGAGCAGGGCCGTGAGCGGTTCAACGACGACCTGCTCTCGCGCGACGACTTCCTGGACTTCGCGCTGGGTTGGTGGCCTCCGCTCGACGCGCCGACCGTGCTGTGCTGGTTGCGTGATCCTGAGGTGCTGCGCCGCGTCGCGGACGGGTTGTTCTCCGCCGAGGAGCAGGCGCTGCTGCACCGGACCTGGGCCGCGCTCGACCCCAGCCGGGCGATCAGCTCGCAGATCTCGATCGAGGACGTCCCACTGCTCGACGAGCTGCGCTACGCCCTCGGCGACCTTCCGCAGAAGGCCGACGACGAGCGCGACGACCCGATGGCGCTGATCGAGGGTGCAGTCAACATCCAGGAGCTGATGACCGCCTCCGACCGCGAGTTCGCGCCGTCCGGCCGGGCCTGGCGCCCGCCGATCAGCAGCATCGAGGACGACGGCTACGCCCACGTCCTCGTCGACGAGGCGCAGGACCTCACC
>JASLDK010000085.1 GCA_030145945.1 Nocardioides sp. | reverse complement strand
TGTCGAAGAAGCGACCGAACCGGGAGTCCCGACCGTGCTTGAGGACGTCCCACCACCACCCGTTGGTGGCAGGGCTCTCCACCCCCACATGGTTCGGTACGACGTCCACGAGGACGCCCATCCCCCGTCGGTGCGCCTCCGCGGAGAGCCGGGCCAGGGCCGGCGCCCCGCCGCGGGCCGGGTCCACGCGGGTCGGGTCGACGACGTCGTACCCGTGGTCGCTGCCGGGGTGCGCCTGCAGGATCGGCGACAGATAGACCCAGCCGACCCCGAGGTCGTCGAGGTAGTCCAGCAGGTCGCGGGCGGCGTCGAGGTCGAACGCCTCGCGGACCTGCAGGCGGTAGGTGCTGGACGGGACGCGCGTCACTGCTCACCTGAGTTCGAGTAACCAGCCACCGGTTCGCCAACCGGGTCGCCAACCGGATCGCCAACCGGGTCGCCGGCCATCGAGGCGACCGATGCGGCGGGGCTGACGTCGGCCTCGGGGGCGGGCTCGTGCCACTGCTGCAGCACCACGACGCTGCGGTGCGGCAGGGCGAAGGTGCTGCCGGCCTCGGTGCGGGCGGACGTGTCGCAGGTGCCGCTGGTGTCGACGACGACCTGCCACGCGGCGGCGTACTCCTCGTCGGGGAGGATGAGGTCCTGGTCGCCGTCGCCGTTGAGAAGGATCAGGAAGTGGTCGTCGCGGATCGGTCGGCCCTGTCGGTCACGACCGGCGATGCCGTCACCGTTGAGGTACATCCCCAAGGTGCGCAGCTCGGCCCAGTCACCGTCCTGCATCGGACGACCGGCGGGGTGCAGCCACACGATGTCGTTGAGTCGCTCACCCTCGCCCGTGCGCACCGTCGTGCCGGTGAAGAAGCGCTGTCGTCGCAGCGAGGGGTGGGCGGCACGCAGCCGGGTCAGCTCGCTGACGAAGTCCGACAGCGGCCGATCGATGCGCTCCCAGTCGATCCAGCTGAGGGCCGAGTCCTGGGCATAGGTGTTGTTGTTGCCCTGCTGGGTGCGGCCGAGCTCGTCACCATGCAGCAGCATCGGCACGCCCTGGCTGAGCAGCAGGGTCGCCAGCAGGTTGCGCTGGTCGCGGGCGCGCGCCTCGTTGACGCCGTCGTCGTCGGCCGGCCCCTCTACGCCGTGGTTCCAGGACCGGTTGTCGTCGGCGCCGTCCCGCCCGTCCTCGCCGTTGGCCTCGTTGTGCTTGGACTCATAGGACACCAGGTCGCGCAGGGTGAAGCCGTCGTGAGCGGTGACGAAGTTGATGCTGGCGACCGGTCGGCGCCCGGTGTGCTCGTAGAGGTCGGCCGAGCCGGCGAGCCGGCTCGCGAGGGCACCCAGGTTGTGCTCGCCGCGCCAGAAGTCGCGGACCGTGTCGCGGTAGGCGCCGTTCCACTCCGTCCACTGCGGCGGGAAGCCGCCCACCTGGTAGCCGCCGGGACCGACGTCCCAGGGCTCGGCGATCAGCTTGACCTGGCTGACGACCGGGTCCTGCTGCACCAGCTCGAAGAAGGTGGCGAGCCGGTCGACGTCGTAGAACTCCCGGGCCAGTGCGGAGGCGAGGTCGAAACGGAACCCGTCGACGTGCATCTCGGTGACCCAGTAGCGCAGCGAGTCCATGATCAGCTGCAGGGAGTGCGGGTTGCCGACGTTGAGGGAGTTCCCGGTCCCGGTGTAGTCCATGTAGAACTGCCGGTCGTCGTCGACGAGACGGTAGTAGGCCGGGTTGTCGATCCCCTTGAAGCTCAGCGTCGGGCCCAGGTGGTTGCCCTCGGCGGTGTGGTTGTAGACCACGTCGAGGATCACCTCGATGCCCGCCTCGTGCAGCTGCTTCACCATCGCCTTGAACTCCTGGACCTGCGCGCCCGGCGTACCACCCGAGGCGTATCCCTCGTGGGGCGCGAAGAACCCGAGAGTGTTGTAGCCCCAGTAGTTGCGCAAACCGCGCTGCAGCAGCACGTCATCGTGCACGAACTGGTGCACCGGCATCAGCTCGACGGCGGTGATGCCGAGCCCGAGCAGGCGCTCGACGATGCGGGGATGCGCGAGACCGGCGTACGTCCCACGCAGGCTCTCGGGGAGATCAGGATGCGTCGCGGTGAGACCCTTGACGTGCGCCTCGTAGATCACCGTCTCGGCGTAAGGCGTGCGCGGCGGGCGGTCGCCCTCCCAGTCGAAGTAGGGATTGGTGACGACACCGAGCGTCATCCGGACCAGCGAGTCGTCGTCGTTGCGCGATTCCGGGTCGCCGAAGTCGTAGCCGAACAGACTCTGGTCCCACTCGATCTCGCCGACGGTCGCCTTGGCATAGGGGTCGAGCAGCAGCTTGGCGGGATTGCACCGCAGGCCGTTGTCGGGATCCCACGGGCCGTGCACGCGATAGCCGTAGCACTGGCCCGGCTGCACACCCGGCAGATAGGCGTGCCAGACGTAGCCGTCCACCTCGCTCAGCTCGATCCGGGCCTCGGTGCGGGCACCGTCCGGCGCCACCTCCACCAGGCACAGCTCGACCCGTTCGGCCACTTCGCTGAACAGCGCGAAGTTCGTCCCGCTCCCGTCGAAGGACGCACCCAAGGGGTACGCCGAACCGGGCCAGACCTCGATGTCCTGCGTCATCAGCACCCTTCCTCCGACTCCCCGTCGCGACCTCCTGCCAATGCCCGCATCGCGCGAGGGCAACCGGGCCGACGCTTCCCTCGCCAGGGTACGGACCGGCCCTCGCCACGCCGTGTGATCCGTTGCACCCCGGGTACTGCGCCTTCTTCGGCCCCAACATCTCGGAGGAAGCATGGACCCGCGGAGCACCGCCAAAGCAGCCAAGGACGCCATCACCGACACCACCGAGAAGGTGCGCGACAAGGTCGCCGAGTTCGTGACCCCCGATCCGCCAGGCCGCCCGGCGCCTGAGCCGCCTGCGGTGGAGGAGCCGACCGCACCGCGCGAGCCGCTCCCGCCCAAGGACGACCAGCACGGTCCGGTGCCGCACACGCCGACGGGGGCGTCGCCCGACACCGAGGACCGCAGCATGGCCCAGCAGGGCGGGCACCTCACGACATCCCAGGGCGTGCGCCTGCGGGACTCCGACCACTCGCTGAAGGCGGGTCCTCGGGGCCCGATCCTGCTGCAGGACCACCACCTGCGCGAGAAGATCACCCACTTCGACCACGAGCGGATCCCCGAGCGCGTCGTGCACGCACGGGGCGCGGCCGCGCACGGCTTCTTCGAGGGATACGGCACCGCCGCTCCGATCACCCGTGCGGCCTTCCTGGCCGAGGGACGGCGTACGTCGGTCTTCACCCGCTTCTCGACCGTGCTCGGATCCCGCGGCTCGATGGACACCGCGCGTGACACCCGTGGCTTCGCGACGAAGTTCTACACCGACGAGGGGACCTTCGACCTGGTCGGCAACAACATCCCTGTCTTCTTCATCCAGGACGGCATCAAGTTCCCCGACGTCGTGCACGCGGCCAAGCCGCACCCCGACCGTGAGATCCCCCAGGCCCAGAGTGCCCACGACACCTTCTGGGACTTCGTCTCACTCCACACCGAGGCCCAGCACCACACGCTGTGGAACATGTCGGACCGGGCGATCCCGCGGTCCTACCGGATGATGGAGGGCTTCGGCGTCCACACCTTCCGCCTCACCAACACCGAGGGTGAGACATCGCTGGTGAAGTTCCACTGGAAGCCGATGCTCGGCGTGCACTCGGTGACCTGGGAGGAGGCGCAACTCCTCGGCGGGATCGACCCCGACTTCCATCGCCGGGATCTGGCCGATGCCATCGAGTCCGGCGCATTTCCCCAGTGGGAGTTGGGGATCCAGGTCTTCCCCGACACACCCGAGCAGACCTTCAACGGCATCGACCTGCTCGATCCCACCAAGCTCGTCCCGGAGGAGATGGCGCCGGTGCAGCCGATCGGCCGGCTCACCCTGCACGCCAACCCGAGCAACTACTTCGCCGAGACCGAACAGGTCGCCTTCCACCCCGGCAACCTGCCGCCGGGCATCGACGTGACCGATGATCCGCTCCTGCAGGTCCGCCTCTTCTCGTACGTCGACACGCAACTGACCCGTCTGGGTGGGCCCAACTTCGGACAGCTCCCGATCAACCGGCCCCACGCCCCCGTCAACGACATGCTGCGCGACGGCTACGGGCAGCAGGCTGTGCACTCCGGCGTCGCGCCCTACAAGCCGAACTCGCTCGACGGCGGCTGCCCGTTCTTCGCCGGGGCCGAGGATCGCGCGTTCACCGATGTCGCGGTGCAGGTGGCCGAGGCCGTGAAGGAGCGGTCGTTGCCGGCGAGCTTCGACGACCACTTCACGCAGGCTCGGCTGTTCTGGCTGAGCATGTCGCCGACGGAGCAGGAGCACATCATTGGCGCCTACTCGTTCGAGCTCGCCAAGTGCTACGAGTCGGCCGTGCGTGAGCGGCAGCTCCAGTGCTTGGCGCAGATCGATCCCGAACTGTGCGCGAGCGTGGCCACCGAGCTCGGCATGCCTGCCCCGAGCCCGGCCGAGCCGCTGGCCGAGGTCGAGCCGAGCGCGGCGCTCTCCCAGATCACGGGCAGCTGGCCCGTCCACGGTCGCCAGGTCGGGATCGTCATCGACGTCGACGCACCCGACGATGCTCTCGCTGCCCTGCGCGCGGAGATCGCGGGCGCGTCGATGGTGCCGCTGGTGGTGGCCGCTCGCGGTGGCGAGGTCGACCAGATCCCGGTGCAGCGCACCTTCCGGACCACTCGCTCGGTGGAGTTCGACGCACTCCTCCTCGCCGGGCCAGAGGATGCGAGCGACCCGCGGCTGGCGCAGCTGGTCGAGGAGGTCTGGCAGCAGGCCAAGCCGATCGGCGCCTGTGGGTCGGGCGTCGCAGTCCTGGAGGCACTGGGCCGTGCCTCGGGCCCCGGCGTCGTCGTGGCGGACTCGGCCGGTGAGGTGCTGGCCCAGGTGCGGGAGCTGCTCGGGGAACATCGGGTCTGGGAGCGGGTGTCATCAGCGGGCTGACCAGGCTTCGCTCAGGTCGAGGTGTCAGGGACCGATCGGGGGGTGGATACGCTGAAGCAGATCGGAGGTGGCCATGACGCTCGACGTCGCAGCACCGACCTCAGGTGAGGCGGTGGTCAACCTCGTCGACCTGCCCGACGCCTCCGACAGCTTCATGGCGGCTGCGCGGCAGGTCATCGGCTATCTCGCGCAACGCACCCCCCTAGCAAACTGGTCCGTGTCGCGCGTCGCCGGAGGCGAGCAGGTGCACGTCCACGTCGGAGGCGGCGGGTTCATCGACACCGGCGACCGAGTTCCCTGGGACGACACCTTCTGTCGCCAGATGTTGCTCGGCGCCGCGCACGTGGTGCGGGACTCGGCCCTCGATCCGGCGTACGCCGCGCTGCCGGCTGCCGCGGATGTCCGCGCCTACGTCGGGTTCCCCATCGAGGACGACAATGGCGAGCTGTTCGGCACGCTGTGCGGCGTGGGCGACTCGCCCCTGGCCGAAGCGGCAGGCGTCGACGAGGACCTGATCGCGCTGTTCAGCCGTCTGCTGTCGGGGCATCTCGCGTCGGCCCGGTCCGCGGACCGCGGACGTCAGGCCGCCCGGTTGGCGGCCGCACTCGCGGACATCGATTCCCTCACCGGACTGATGAATCGCCGCGGCTGGGACAGCGTCGTCGAGGATGCCCAGGAGCGGGTCACGGCCTTCGGTGACCCGGTCGCCATCGCGGTCGTCGACCTCGACGGCCTCAAGCAGGTCAACGACACCCTCGGTCACGAAGCCGGCGACGAACTCATTCGCTCCGCGGCAGACGGCCTGCGGGCCGCCGCGACCGACGCCGACCGGGTGGCCCGCTATGGCGGCGATGAGTTCGTCGTCCTGTCCAACAACCTCGCCGTCGACCACCTTGCCGTCCACTACGCCCGCTTCATCGACGAGCTGCGAGCCCGCGGCGTCGAAGCCTCGATCGGCCACGCCTTCGCCGGCCCCGGCGAACGGACCGTGCGAGAGACCTTCCGGCGCGCGGATGCGGCGATGTACGCCGCCAAGTCCGCTCGCCGAGCACGCTGAGGCTGCTGCCGCAGCGACGCGACAATCTGCGATGCGCTGGGGCCTCACCAGGTGAGTCCTCAGCGCATCGTTGCCGGTCTGCCGCGGGTCGCGTCGCGTCAGTCGCCTGCTGATGCCGCTCGCCGGGTGACGAAGCCCCAGGATCGTTCCGACAGCTCCGCAGCGCGCAACGCGATCGGTCGTGCCACGAGGTACGTCGACACCACGACGCCGGCGCCGACGGCCAGGCCGGCGACCACGTCGAGGGGGAAGTGCGCACCGACGTACACCCGATCGACCGCCATCAGCAGTGCCATCGCCAGCGCGACCAGTCCGAGGCGGCGGTGGGCGAGCAGGACCCCGGCCGCGACGGCTCCCGCCATCACCGCGTGATCGCTCGGGAAGGACGGGTCGGTGGTGCGGCCGACCAGGACGAGCGCATGAGGAAGGACGGCGTAGGGCCGCGGCTCGTCGAAGGCATGTCCGAGGAGCTGGTTGAGGCCGATCGCGATCATCATGCCGACGGGCGCCCACAGGGCGGCCGCGACCCGGCGGCGCTCACCCGAACCGCGGGCGAGCCACCATGACCCCACGAGCAGCGCGCCGAAGAGCACGACGCCGTAGTCGGCGTACAGCCGAGCTGGAGTGTGCAGCCATGACGTCCGCTCAGCGAAGTCATTCACCGCCTGGAACCACTCGATCCCGAGATGTCCGCCCACCACCGATCCCATTGGTCCCACCCTCGCCCCGTCTCTCGGGCGGTCGGTCCGCCTCGGGCCGCACGATAGGTGCGGACACATGAAGCCAACGTGAAGACGCCGGTGCCCCGAAGGCTGCTCAACCCGTCAGTCGGCCCCACGGAGCACGGCGAAGTCGCCGAGCCCGATCCGGATCTCGAAACTGCGCCGGTCGAGCAGCCAGCTGTCGCCGTCCCGGACCCAACGATCGTCGTACTCGCCCATGCACTCGTAGAACGAGCCCTCCATCGGGCCGGCACCGACGTGGTGGACCCGGACGTAGGTGAGCGTGCGGGCGCGGTCCGCGTCGACCTCGACCCGGTGGTTGCCGAGCAGGTGCTGGGTCGGGCCGACACCGTCGAGGTAGGAGCGCATGTGGGAGACGATGGCGTCCGGTCCCCCGTCCTTGCCGTAGGCGTGCGCAGCGGCGGTGTACACCGAACGGATCCAGTCCCAGTCCCGGGTGTCGAGGGCGGTGGCGAAGTCGGCCAGCCGCTCGACCAGTTGGTCGCGTTCAGTCATGCAGGTCTCCTTCGAACAGTGCGATCGGGTTCCGCTCCAGGAAGGCGGCGACGGTCTCGGGGGCGAGTCCCGCCGCCGAGAGTGCAGGGAGGACCTGGTCGTGGACGAAGGTGAAGTCCACACCGTGGGCCATCGGGTCGTTCTCGACGTAGTCGCCCCAGCGACCGAAGACACCCCAGTAGGTGGCGAGATCGTGGGAGAGGAGCAGGCGGTCGGCGTACCCGCGGGCGCAGAGTTCGACGATGGTCCGCACGCGGTCGGCGAGGCTGTTGCCCACCTCGCAGAAGCCGAACCGGTCCATGCCGAGGTAGCAGCCGCGCTGGAGCATCCGCTCCAGGTAGACCACGTCGTTGGAGTCACCGGCGTGGCCGAGCACGACCCGGCTCGGGGACAGCCCGACCGCTTCGAAGGTGTCGAGGATGGCGTCGCCCGTGTCGACGTGCGGGTGGTGATGGGCGAAGACCGGGACCCCCTGCTCGGCGGCCACACGACCAATGGCCGAGAAGACCGTGGTGAGCACCGGCGTCAGCCCGGCGTCGCCGCAGGCGGCCTTCATCATCCCCGGCCGGATGTCCGTCCCCGCGATGCCGTCGGTGAAGTCGACAGTCAGGAGGTCGTGCACCTCGGCCTCGTCGCGGTAGGACAGGTAGGCCTCCTCCACCGTGTAGAAGCCGGAGGAGACGATGAAGCGAACGCCGCTGCGTTCGCCGACCTCGCGGATGAGCTCGACGTCGCGGCCCATGTTGACGGGCGTGCCGTCGACCACGGTCCGCACCCCGCATGCCGCGGCCCGGGAGAACTGCTCGACGGCCCGCTCGACGACCAGGTCCCGGCCGAAGAACCGCTCACCGAACGCCGCGCGAAGCGACCAGTCGGCGGTGGTGACGTGCTCGTGCACCAGGGTCTGGCCCAGATCGGCTGCGTCGACCGGCCCGCACACGGTATTGACCTGCATGGTATCCCTTCCTCTCGAGACGCCGGTGCCCCGGACGCTGAGCGTCCGGGGCACCGGCTGATCGGGGCGGTTCAGCTCACTTGCTGATCCAGGCCTTGTCGAACAGGACCGCGGTCTGCGTGGTGGGCGTGATGCCGTGCACGTTCTTGCTCCACGCCTCCAGGAAGCCACCGAAGCCGACGTTCACGTAGACGGCGTCCTTCTTCCACAGCTCCTCGATCTTGGCGAGGGTCGCGTCGCCCTCCTCCGGACCGTTGGCGGCACGCAGCTCGGCGAGCAGCTTGTCCATCTCGGGGCTGTTGTAACGCCCGGGGTTGGCACCCGACGTGCTGTCCATCGCCGTGTCGAACGCGGCGTACGGGTCGGAGTCCGGAACGGAGTTGGAGGCACGGGCGATGTCGAAGTCGCCGTCGACGTAGACCTTCTTGACGACGTCCTGCACACCGGAGACCAGGTCGAGCTGGACGTCGAAGCCGACGGCGTCGAGCATCGCCTTGACTGCCACCGCGCCCGACTTGGACACGGCGTCGCCGAGGCCGACGTAGTGCAGCTTGCCGTCGAAGCCGTCCGCCTTGGCCTCGTCGACCAGCTTCTTGGCGGCTGCCGCGTCCGTCTTGACCGGCGCGACACCGGTCTTCCAGATCGAGTTGGGTCCCATCAGACCGCGGTCGGCCAGCACGTCGCTGCCGGTGGTCCGCTTGAGGAAGGTGTTGGCGTCGAAGGCCAGCTCGATCGCCTGGCGCACCCGGACGTCAGCGGTGCCGGTCCCCTCGCGGTGGTTGAGGTTGAGGATCGGTACGCCGCTGACGGCGCTCATGTTGCCGGTGTAGCCCTTGTCGACCAGGCTGTTGATGACCTTCTCACTGCCGACGTAGACCGCATCGACCTCGCCGGCCTCGAGGGACTCGAGCTTGGTCTGGTCGGGGCCGAGCTGGACGAACTCGATCTTGTCGAGGTGCGGACGACCGGCGAAGTAGTTCTCGTTGGCCTTCACGACGGTCTTCTCGCCCGGCGCCTGGCTCTCCAGGACGAACGGACCGGCGCCGATCGGCTTGAAGTTCGCCGGGTCGGCGTACGCCGCGGGGGCCAGGATCAGGCCGGGGCCGGCGGCGAGCAGGCTGGGGAAGCGGGCCCAGGCGCCGTTGAAGGTGAAGGTGACGGTCGACTTGTCGGTCGGGACCATCGACTTGAGGTTCGCGCCGAGGATCTGGCCGTGCAGACCGCGGTTGGTGATGAAGCGCTGGATGCTGGCGACGACGGCGTCCGCGTCGAGGGGGGTGCCGTCGGTGAACTTCACGCCGTCGCGCAGCTTGAGGGTCCAGGTGACGTTGTCGTCGCTGGACAGCCCCTCGGCCAGCTGCGGGTCGTAGCCCTTCGTGTCCGGGTTGTAGCGCATCAGCGTGTCGTAGATCGACGCCATCACGTTGAGGCCGGTCGAGCCGGTGGGGTAGGTCTTGGTGGGGTCGAGCACGGCCGCCTCGGAGTACTCCGCCATCCGGAGCGTGCCTCCGTCGACGGGCTGGCCCGGGTCCTTCTCGGGGTTGACGATCCCGTCCTTGTAGAGGTCCTGCGGCGAGGCCTTGGGACCGGAGGTCTCCTTGTCACCGTTGTCGCTGCTGGCACACGCCGTGGCGGCGAGAGCGGTCGCACACAGGGCCGCGGCCAACCGCGTGCGCACGGAAATGCGTGTCTTCACTGTTCACTCCAGGTGGGTCTGTTGCATCGGACAGGCGGCGCCTGCAGGCCCCCGATGGCCTGTGCGTGGCGTCACACTAGGAACTCCTCGACGTGGCGAGAGGCCACCATTCCCACTCAGCGGGCAGGCAGCAGCGCCTGGCGGCCCTGCGCGACGAATTCCTTCTCGATGACCTCGCGGCCGGCGTCGTCGAGGGGTCGGAACTCGGTCGTCCGGCCGACCCGCACCCAGACGGGGTCGGTGGTGTTCCATGCCGCGCGGCGCAGCGGGGCCTTGTCGATCTTGCCGCTCCCGGTCAGTGGCATCCGGTCGATCACACGGACGTACGTCGGCCACCACTTGGCGCCGAAGTCCGGTTGCGAGGCGAGGTGCTCGCCGAGGGCGACCGGGTCGAAGGAGACTCCCGGCTCGAGGTCGATCGCGACCATCACGTTGTCGCCGGTGCGCGGGTCAGGGACGGCGAACACCGGTGCCGCCGCGACCCACGGCAGCCGTTGGACGACGCGCTCCACCGGCGCGGCGGAGAAGTTCTCACTGTCGACGCGCAGCCAGTCCGAGGAGCGGCCGGCGAAGTAGAAGAAGCCGGACTCGTCGCGATAGGCGAGGTCGCCGGACCAGAAGTCCTCGCCGCGCACCCGGTCAGCCATGGCGCCGGGGTTCTTGTAGTAGCCCTCGAAGGTGCCAGCCATGCCGATGGCGACCATCTGTCCGACGGCCGCGCCGTCGACCAGTCGGCCCTGTGCGTCGAACCTGGCCCGCGGGCACTCCTCCCCTGTCTCCTCGTCGAGGATGCGGACATCGACGTCGCCTGCGGGCAGCCCGAGCGAGCCGACCGGGGTGTCGGGGGTGCGGTTGATCCGGAACACCCCTTCGCTGAGGCCGTAGCCCTCCATCACCTCGCAGCCGAAGCGCTCGGTGAAGCGCGCGATGTCGGCCTCGGACGCCTCGGTGCCGAACGCCAGCTCGAGCGTGCTGGCGCGGTCTCGCGGATCCTCGGGCCGGGACAGCACGTAGGACAGCGCACGGCCGACGTAGTTGACGTAGGTCGCGCCATGACGGTGGATGTCGTCGGCGAAGGCACTCGCCGAGAACTTGCGCGTCATCGCCACCGTCGCTCCGGTCGCCATGGCGGGCGCGAGGTTCATCATCACGGCGTTGCCGTGGAAGAGCGGCATGCACAGGTAGGTCACCGAGTCGCGGCGCATCCGGACCCGACCGACGATCGCGTCCGTCAGGCGTCCGAGCCGGCCCTGGCCGACCACCACCGCCTTCGGGGCACCGGTGGAGCCGGAGCTGAACAGCAGCATCGCGAGGTGGTCCGGTCCCGGCAGAGCGGAGGCGTCGGGCACCGGAGCGTTGCGGTACGGCGCCAGCCAGTCGGCGTACGCACTGTCGTCGATGTCCAGCACCGGCAGGCCGTCCAGGTCGCCGGCGAGGTGCCGCAACCGGCCCTCCGTGACGACCAGGTCGACGTCCGCGTGCCGTGCATCCTGGGCGATCTCCGGGCCGCTGCGGCTGGCATTGAGGCCGACCACGACAGCGTCGGCGAGCGAGGCCGCGGCGATCCAGAAGACGTAGTCGGGGACGTTCTCCAGCAGCACTCCGACATGGACTTGCCGGCCCTCAGGCACGGGTACGACGGCCCGCAGAGCCGCTGCACGCGCGGCTCCCTCGCGGACGATCTCGGCCCACGTCCACTGGTCGTCCTCGAAGATCAGGCCCGGCTTGTCGTCGTCGGTCCGGCTCGCCACGATCTGCGCGAAGGTCTCCATCACACTCTCTCCTCGGCCGACGCTCGTGTCGGCATCTCGATGCTCTCGGGTTCGGTTCGTCGGGTTCGTCCCAGGACCACGCAGGCCATGGCGGCGAGCAGTGAGAGGGCGGCTCCGGCCAGGCCTCCTGCGACGAATCCCGACTCGCTGGTCTGCCGCCCGCCCTCGGCGAAGGCGGCCAGCAGCGCCAGTGCCAGCGCGCTGCCCGCGGACATGCCGAGGAAGCGCAGGACCAGGTTCAGGCTGAGTGCGCTGCCGGTCTCCGCCGACGGCACGAACCGGACGATCAGCCACGGCATCGAGTTGAAGGTCATCCCGCTGCCGAAGCCGCCGATCACGACGGCGAGGGTCACCTTCCACAGGGCGTCGTGACCGAGGGCGAGCGCGAGGTTCGCGGCGGCGAACAGCAGGCAGCCGCAGGCCAGCAGCACGTCGGAGGCGACGAATCGCCCCATCCACAGGGCGATCCGCGAGCCGAGCACGCTGGTGACGGCGTACGGCGTCAACATCAGGCCTGCCACGGCGACGGACCTGCCGAGCCCGTAGCCGTGCTCCTCGGTGGTCTGCACGAGGATCATCGACAGCGACAGCAGGACGAACATGCCGAGCGCGGCGAGCAGGCCGCACACGTTGGCGACCAGGACGCCGGGGCGGGCCGCCACCCGGAGGTCGACCAGCGGCCGCTTCGCGCGCAGCAGCCACCAGCCGCAGACGACGTACGTCAGCACGCCTCCGCACAACAGGCCGAGGGTGAGCGGCGAGGTGGTGCCCCACGCCTTCGCCTGGGTGATGGCGAAGAGGACCGCGGCGGTGGCGGTGCCGAGCAGGACGGCGCCGAACCAGTCGACGCCCTTCGGTGCGTCCTCGTCGCTGTGGGGTACGACGAGCAGCGCGACCACGAGCGCCGCCGCGGCCAGCGCGCAGGCCCAGCCGAAGGCGCCCTTCGTGCCGGCGAGGGTCGCGACGAACGCGGTGACCGGGAACCCGAGCCCGGCGGCGGTGACATTGGCGACCGAGATGGCCGCCACCGCACCGCGGACCCGCTCCTCAGGCAACTCGCTGCGGGCGATCGAGAACGCCAGGGGCACGATCGCGAACGCGAGGCCCTGCAGGATCCGTCCGAGCAGCAGCGGACCGAACCCGAGCGGCAGCGCTCCGAGCGCGGTGCCGACCACGACGAGGACCAGGCAGCCCAGCAGCGCCGGGCGACGTCGGCGTCCGACACCGAGCCGACCGACGACCGGGCTGACGACGGCCGCGGTGACCAGGGTGGCAGTGATGGCCCACTGCGCGGTGACGAGGGAGACGCCCTCGGTCCGGGCGATGCCGGTGACAAGGGGGGTCCCGAGGCTCCCGACGACGCCGGTGACGGTCGTGACGAGCAGGATGCCCGGGAGGATCCAGCGGTCCTCCCGAGCGTCCTGTCCGGTGGTCGCCGGGCTCACAGACGGACGTCGCGGCGGTTGACCTTGCCGGTCGCGTTGCGAGGCAGCTCCTCGAGCGTGATCTGCCAGCGGGTCGGCACCTTGTAGCGGGCGATGCCGGCCTCGGTGTGCGCGCACAGCTCCGCCTGGGAAGCCTGCACGCCGGGGTGCAGCACCACGACCGCCGCCACGGCCTGACCGTAGTCGGGGTCGGGGACGCCCATCACGATGCACTCGCGCACCGCGGGATGGGCCACGATCCGGTCCTCCACCTCGGCCGGGTAGATGTTCTCTCCCCCACGCAGGATCAGGTCCGAGCGACGGCTCGCGATGTGCAGCTGGCCGTCCGCGAGATGGCCCAGGTCGCCGGTGCGGAACCAGCCGTTCGGGGCCATCGAGGCCGCAGTCGCCTGCGGGTTGGACCAGTAGCCGAGCATCATCTGCGCACCGCGCAGGTGGATCTCCCCTTCGACGCCGTCCGGCACGGGAAGACCTGCGGTGTCACGGATCTCGACCTGCACGGTCGGCACGGGACGGCCCACGGTCGACGGATCGGCGGCCAGCTCCGCGGCCAGGGCGAGGGTCGCTGCCGTGCTCGACTCGGTGAGTCCGTACGTCGTGCCCAGGGACCGGCCGGCGACGGGCAACGCCTGCCGCAGGGCCTCCTTGAGCTCGGGCGAGGACGGCGCACTGCCGACCGAGATGCTGCGCAGCGACGTCAGGTCGAAGTCGGCGAGCCGGTCGCCGAGCTCGACGATCCGGCTGAGCATGGTCGGCATCGCACCCCAGTTGGTGAGCCGCTCGGACTCGATCAGCCCGAGCACCTCCTCGATGTCGAACTTCCCCAGGTGCAGCACGGCGGTGTCGCCGACGGCCATCCGCACCACGGCGAGGTTGTGCAGTGCGGCGATGTGGAACAGCGGCGTCACCAGCAGGAACCGGCGGTCGGCCTGCGGGAAGCCCATCTCGGCCGCGATGGCGTCGTTGAGCAGGTGGAACCAGACGGCCGCGATCACGTTGCGGTGCGAGTGGGTCGCACCCTTGGCGCGGCCGGTGGTGCCGCTGGTGAACAGGATGACGGCCGGATCGTCCTCGAGGACGTCCCCCTCGGGCTCCGGCAGGGCGACGCCCCGGTGCTCGGCGGCGATCCGCGGCAGGTCGTCCTCGACGGTGAGCACCGCGACGCCCAACCGCTCGGCCGTTCCCTCGGCCATCCGGGCCCGCGGCTTGTCGGCGATGAGGACCTTCGGCGTGGTCAGCTCCATGCCGTGGACCAGCTCGGGCTCCGCCCACATGGAGTTCATGCCGACCGCGACGGCGCCGAGGGAGACCGCGGCCCAGAAGCCGACGATCCACTCGGGGCAGTTGGCCGCGCACAGCGCGACCCGGTCGCCCTTGCCGACCCCGTGCTCGGTGCGCAGCACGTGGGCCAGGGCAGCGACCTCGTCGTGGTGCTGCGCGAAGCTGATCCGCCGCTCGCGGGTCACCAGGTATTCCGCGTCCCCGAAGGACCGCGACGCCACCAACAGCTCGCGCAGCGAGTGCTGACGGTGCGCATAGACCTCGAGGGCCTCGCCGCGCACGTCCTCCACCCGGATCTCGTACGGCGCGCCGGGCGCGGTCAGTCGCGCGACGGCCTCCTCACGCGTGGTCATCCTCTGCTTCTCCTCCTCCGCTGCGCCGACGGCGCCCGTTGCACTCACCGGATGGTCAGCTGCCCGCCGTCGATGTTCCATGCCTGTCCGGTGACCCAGGCAGCCTGGTCACTGGCCAGGAACACCGCTGCTGCCGCGACCTCGTGCGGCTCGCCTGTCCTGCCCAAGGGCAGATTGGCACGGACGTAGGCCTGCCACGACTCCGGATCCCGGTCAGCGATGCGCCCGGTCTCTGTCACTCCCGGGCACAGCGCGTTGACCCGGATGCCGTGACGGCCGAGTTCCTTGGCCGCCGAGGAGGTCAGCGACTGCACGCCCGCCTTGGACGCGGAGTAGGCACCGGTGCCGGCCCCGCTGAGCTTGCCGCCGATCGAGGAGATGTTGATGATGCTGCCGCCGTCTCCCCGCTCGACCAGGTGCCGCCCGAACACCTGGGTCATCAGGAAGGTGCCACGCAGGTTGACCGCGATCACCCGGTCGAACGCCTCGACCGGGAGCTCGGTCAGCGGCACCCGGTCCTCGCCCCTCGATGCGGCGGCGTTGTTGACGACGACGTCCACGCGACCGAGCTCGGCGAGCGTGAGGTCGAGCAGGCGGCGTACGTCGTCGTGGTCGGCGACGTCGCATACGACGGGCAGTGCCCGCCGGCCCAGCGCCCGGACCTCGTCTGCCACCGACTCGATGTCGCGCCAACCGACCGCGACCTCGTCGGCGGGGCGGTCCTCAGGACGCCGTCCGGTGCCGGTGACGACCACGTCACACCCGGCCCGCGCGAACTCGACGGCCAGCGCCCGCCCGATCGAGCGCATCCGTCCGGCGCCCGTGACGACGGCGACCTTGCCGTCCAGCCCGGTCAGTTCGTAGCCGTGCCCGTTGCCCACGGGACCTCCTTGAGCTCGATGAAGAGGCCGGTGGCCTCAACCGTGCGGACGCCGTCGGCCTCCACCCATGCCTCCGCGACGATCTTGCGCCCGGAGGCCTCCACGATCCGGGCGCCGAGCTCGATCGGGCGGTCCAGCGGCGTGCGGGCCCGATAACGCATGTCGAGGGTCGCGGTGACCGCGCGTCGCCCGGTCGTCTGCACCAGGGTGCCGAGCATGCAGTCCATCAGGTGCGCGAGGAAGCCGCCGTGCACGGACTCCGGAGGGCCTTCGTAGAGCGCGTTCGGGATCGTGGTCGCGGAGGCCGTGTCGCCGTCGAAGCGCAGGTCCAGTGGCCGCGCCTGCGGGTTGAACCGGAAGATAGGCCAGATCGCTTCGGGCCCGGCCTCGCGGGCGAGCGAGGGACCGTCGAAGGAGGCGCGCAGGGCCCGCGGCCGGGTACGCCGCTCGAGCAGCACCGCCAGTTCGTCCATCCGGGCGCGGGCGATGCGCATCTCCTCGACGTCGACGTCCGTGGTCGCAGCGGCGAGCATCAGCCTCCGGGTGGCGGCTGACAGCTCAGCCACCTCCTCGGCGACCGACTCCACCCCGTCCGCCGTCTTGTCGGCCAGCACGTCAGACCCGCTCGATGATCGCGCCGGTGACCTGGGCGCCACCAGCACAGATCGCCACCATCGCGAACTGCTGGTCGCGGCGCTCGAGCTCGTCGAGCACGCTCGCGATCAGACGGACACCGGTCGAGCCGACCGGGTGGCCGAGCGCGATCGCGCCGCCGTTGACGTTGAGCCTGTCGAGGTCGACCCCGTGGACCCGGGCGAACGACAGCGGCACCGCGGCGAAGGCCTCGTTGATCTCGAACAGGTCGATGTCGCTGATCGACATGCCAGTACGCGCGAGCAGTCGCTCCCCGGCACGGACCGGGCCGTCGAGCAGATACTGCGGTTCGGCGCCGAGCAGGGTCTGGGCGACGATGCGACCGCGCGGACGCAGACCCTCGGCCCGGGCCCGGTCCTGCGACATCAAGATCGCGGCAGTGGCGCCGTCGGAGATCTGCGAGGCGGTGCCGGCGGTGTGCAGTCCCCCCTCGCGGATCGGCTTGAGCCCGGCGAGCGCTTCGAGGCTGGTGTCCCGCAGGCCCTCGTCGCGCGCCACGACGGAGCCGTCGGGCAGCTTGACCTCGATGACCTGATGGGCGAACCGTCCGGCGTCCCACGCCTCCCGGGCCCGCTGCTGGGAGGCGAGTCCGAAGGCGTCGAGGTCGGCACGGGTCAGGCCGCGGCGCTCGGCGATCCGGTCCGCGGCCTCGTACTGCGCCGGCAGGTCGACGGTCCAGTCGTCGGGACGCGGCCGACCGACCGTGCCGTCGCCGAGGTTCGCCAACAGGGGCACCCGGGACATCGCCTCGACACCACAGGCGATCCCGGCATCGACGTACCCGGCCGCGATCTGGGCCGCGACCAGGTGGACGGCCTGTTGGGCCGAGCCGCACTGGGCGTCGATGGTGGTCGAGCCGATGTCGTCGGGGAAGCCCTGGTGCAGCCAGGCGAACCGGACGACGTTGCCGGACTGCTCGCCTGCCTGGGTCACGCAGCCGCCGATGACCTCACCGATGGTGCCGGGGTCGACGCCGGTGCGCTCGAGGATGCCACGTTGGGCGCGACCGAGGAGGTCGACGGCGTGCAGGCCGGACAGCACGCCGCCGCGCCGGCCGTACGGCGTGCGGATCGCGTCGACGATGACGGGCTGGGACATGGGATCTCCTGGTCGTGACGTCGGATGGTGACGGGTCGTGATGGGTCAGGCGGGGGCGCCGATGCGCGGGGCGGAGGGCAACGCGTCGCCGAGCTCAGCGGCGATGGCGTCGCCGCTCCCGAGCGAGAAGGCGACCTGGCGGCCCCACAGGAAGTAGCGGTGGATGGGGTAGTCGACGTCGGCACCGATGCCGCCGTGCAGGTGCTGGCCGGCGAGGACGACCCGCAGTCCGCCGACCGATGCCCACCACTTGGCGACCAGGCTGGCCGACTCGGCGGCGTCCTCGCCGCCGTGCTCGGGGTGGTCGAGCAGCCATGCGGCCTTGAGGGTGGTCAGCCGGATCGCCTCGGTGTCGAGATAGGCGTCGGTGGCGCGCACGGCGACGGCCTGGTTGGTCGACAGCGGCCGGCCGAACTGCACGCGCTCGGAGGTGTAGGCGGCGGTGATCCGCAGGTCCTCCTCGCAGACGCCGAGCGCGACCGCGGCCAACGCGATCCGCAGCCGGCGCCGGGTCCAGGCGACGACGGTGGCGCCGTCGGCGGGCAGCAGGTCGTCCTCGGTCAGGACGACGTCGTCGAAGGTGACCGCGCCGGCACTCTCGTTGCTGGTCGCCGCGACCGGGACCACGGTGGCGCCGGCCCGGTCGAGCGGGACGAGCGCGACGCGGAGTCCGCCGTCCTCGACCGCCACGGGCACGACGACCGCGCCGGCCACCGGAGCGGCCGGCACCTGCGGCAGCTCGCCGCTCACCCGCAGGCCGCCGTCGCTCGCGAGACCGGTCAGCCGGGCGACCTGGCCGGGTGCCGCGTCGAAGGCGCCGGTGACGATCGTGTCGCCCTCGATGAGGGGGGCGAGCCACTGCTCGACCTGCGCGGCCGATCCGAACTCGGCGATCGGCAGTGCGGCGCCGACGATGACGGACCACAGCGGCACGGGGGCGACGTGGCGGCCCTGCTGCTCGAGGAGGGCGACCAGGCCGCCCATGCCGAGTCCGGCGCCGCCCTTGTCCTCGGAGACGGCGATGCCGATCAGGCCGGAGGACGCCAGGGTCTCCCACAGCTTCGCGTCGAAGCCGCCGTGGTGGCGCTCGACGTCGACGACGCGCTCCACCTGGGCCAGGTCGCCCAGGATCTGCGCGGCGAGGTCGCGGACCGAGGCGTGGTCCTCGGTGAGGTCGAAGTCCATCTCAGTTCCCGTCCTTCTTGTCGGTCGTGGCTGTCTGCGGGGTCTCCTTGCGGCGCGCGCCGAGCGTCATGCCGAGCGTCTTCGCGGCGACGATCTCGCGCATGACCTCGTTGGTGCCGCCACCGAAGGTGTTGTTCTGGGCGCGCCGACCGAGCGACTCGACGCGACCGTCGATCGCCGCGCCCGGCGAGCCCGGGCGGAGCAGGCCAGTGGCGCCGAGGACCTGCTGGAGCCGGCCGTACGCCGTCACCACGGCCTCGGTGCCGAAGATCTTGGCGGCGGCGGAGTCGCCGCCCCCGAGGGTGTTGGCGGCGACGTCGGAGACCAGTCGCAGGTTCATCAGGTCGGCCGCGCTGAGCAGGGCGTAGGTCTCGGCGAGGGCGCTTCTCACCCAGGGGACGTCATAGAGGGTTCCCTCCCCCAGCTTCTCCGCCTGCGCCCAGGCCAGCACCTCGTCGTACATCTGGTTGGCGATGCCGCCGCGGGCCGCAAGGGCGACGCGCTCGTGGTTGAGCTGGCTGGTCATCAGCTTCCAGCCCTGGTTGAGCTCACCCACCACATTGCTCAGTGGGACGCGGACGTCCTCGTAGTAGGTGGCCGACGTGCTGATGCCGCCCACCGTGTGGATCTCGGTGACCGAGAAGCCGGGGCTGCTGGTCGGGACGAGCACGACCGAGATGCCCTGGTGGCGCGGTGCGTCGGGGTCCGTGCGGACCGCGAGCCAGACCCAGTCGGCGAAGACGCCGGCGCTGGTGAAGATCTTGTTGCCGTTGATGACCAGCTCGTCGCCGTCGATCCGGGCGCGGGTCTGCAGGCTGGCGAGGTCGGTGCCGGCGCCGGGCTCGGTGTAGCCGATGGCGAACATCAGCTCGCCGCGCAGGATCTGGGGCAGGAAGAAGTCCTTCTGCTCCTGCGAGCCGTGCTTCATCAGCGTCGGGGCGACGTTGTTGAGGGTGACCAGCGAGAGCGGGGCGCCGGCGCGCAGCGCCTCGTCGTAGAAGACGTAGAGGGCCTCGGGGTCCTCGCCGCGGCCGCCGTACTCGGTGGGGAAGCCGAGGCCGAGCCAGCCGTCGGCGCCCATCTGGCGCAGCACGCGGTCGAACACCGGCCCGCCCTCGGTCTGCTCGGCCAGGGCCGCGCGGTCCTCGTCGTTGATGGTGGCGGCGAAGTAGGCGCGCAGCTCGGCGCGCAACGCCAAGGAGGCGTCGGAGAGCTCTGGATACATGGCGTGCTTCCTGGTGGTCGGCGTGGTGGTGGACGTGGTGGGTACGGGTGTCAGCGCGGGAGCCGGAGCACCCGGCGCGCGATCACGTTGAGCTGGATCTCGATGGTTCCGCCGCCGACGAGCACGGCCGGCAGGCCGAGGTGGTCGATGACCGGGTCGGTGGTGTGCTTCCCGGTCGGGGGGCAGGCGACGAGGGCGTGACGGCCCAGGACGCGGAGCAGGTCGCGGGAGTTGTCGCGTTGGGCGATCGCGTTGCAGACCTTCTGCACGCTGATCTCGGCGCCCAGATCCAGCCCGTCGATGCGGGCGAGGACCGAGCGCAGGTTGAGCGCCGAGAGGGCCATCTCGCGGCCGACGCAGCGGCCGAGCACCTCGACGACGGCGTCCCGGTCGGCTTCGTGGGACCCGGAGGCGAGCACCGAGCGGACCAGGTCGCTGGAGCCGTGGCTGAGCCGGGCGCCCATGCTGAGCCGCTCGTTGGCGAGCGTGGTGACGGCGAGCCGCCAGCCCGCGCCGGGCTCGGCGACGAGGCAGTTGTCGGGGACGAAGACGTCGTCGAGGAAGACCTCGTTGAACTCCGAGAGCCCGGTCGCCTGCCGCAGCGGGCGGACGTCGACACCTTCGCTGCGCATGTCGACGAGGAAGTAGGAGATGCCCGCGTGCTTGGGGGCATCCGGGTCGGTGCGGGCCAGGCACACACCCCAGTCCGCCTCGGCCGCCATCGAGTTCCAGACCTTCTGGCCGCTGAGCACCCAGCCGCCGTCGACCTTGCGGGCGCGGGTGGACAGCCCGGCGAGGTCCGAGCCCGCACCGGGCTCGGAGAACAGCTGACACCAGAAGATCTCGCCGCGCAGGGTCGGGTCGACGAACCGCTGCTGCTGGGCGGGCGTCCCATGCAGCAGCAGCGTGGGCAGCACCCACTCGCCGATCACGGTCGAGGGCTGGGCGAGCGCCCGGCGAGTGAACTCCTGGGCGATCACGGCCTGCTCCTGAGGTCCGGCCGCCCGGCCCCACGGCTCGGGATAGTGCGGGGCGACCAGGCCGTGCGCCGCCAGGTGCTCCTGGCGGCGACCACCACGCGTGGGTGCCCAGCCGGAGGCGGGCACGCCGTCGTCGGGCAACGCCAGGGCCGCGTCCAACAACGTGGCCAGCTCGGCACGCAGCGCGGGCAGGGCGTCGTCGGCGACGAAGCCGAAGTCCCGCTCGGCATCGAGGGCCGCGTGCCCGAGGCGGGCCGCCCAGGCGGTCTCGTCACCGAAGGCGGCGGACAGGCTGATCGCCCGGCGCCAGTAGAGGTGCGCGTCGTGCTCCCAGGTGAAGCCGATGCCGCCGAAGAGCAGGACTGCCTCGGCCGCCACGTCGACCGCTGCGGGCAACGCGGTGAGGCCGACCTGGGCGGCGGCGAGCCGCTGCTGCGCTGGATCAGGGTCGTCGCCGGCGCGGGCCGCGTCCCACGCAGCGGCGCCGATCATCTCGGCCTTGACCAGCAGCAGCGCGGCCTTGTGCTGCACCGCCTGGAAGCTGCCGACCGGGACGCCGAACTGCTCGCGGGTGGAGACGTAGGCAACAACGGCGTCGACGAACCACCGGGCGACGCCCGCGGCCTCGGCAGCGAGGAGGGCCGCGGTTGCGAGCCCGACCTGCTCGGCGGCGGGCGCCGGCAGCAGCTCGTCGGCGGTCACGGTGCGGCGGTCGAGGACGAGCCGACCGACCGATCGGGAGAGGTCGGTGGCCGGCTCGCCGACGACCTCGCCGGCAGCGGGCGTCACCACGCACCACACCGGCTCGTCGGTCACCGTGCTCGCCCGGACGACCACCAGCTCGGCCCCGGGCAGGCCCAGGACGGGACCGGTCTCGCCGTCGAGCAACCAGCCGCCGTCGTACGACGTCGCGGTGAGGCCGGCGCCGTCCGACAGCGCGCCGGTGGCGCCCCCGGCGAAGCGCTCCAACGCGGCGGTGCGGACCGGGCTCGCCGGTGCGGTCGCGACCACCGCGCTGGCCAGGACCGTGCTCAGGAAGGGCCCGGGGTGCAGGGCGCGACCGAGCTGCTCGGCGACCACGGCCAGCTCCATCAGCCCCGCACCGGCGCCGCCAGTCTCCTCAGGGAGGTGGATGGCGTGCAGACCCTGCTGGACCAGGGCGTCCCAGGCGTCGGGGCGCTTGCCTGCAGCGAGCTCGTCGAACTGCGCACGGGTCGCCTCGACGGGCGCGGCACGGCGGGCCCAGGCGGCGACGGAGTCGGCCAGGTCGCGGTGGTCGTCGGTGAGGGCGAGAGGCATGTCAGAGCCGTTCGATCAGGAGGCAGGTGGTGGCGGCGGACGCGCAGATCGCGACCATCGCGATCTGGGCGTCGCGGCGCTCGAGCTCGGCGAGCGCCGTCGCGATCAACCGGATGCCGGTGGCGCCGGCCGGGTGACCGAGGGCGATGGCGCCACCGTTGGGGTTGAGCCGCTCCTCGTCGACGCCGTGCACCTGCGCGAAGGACATCGGCACCGACGCGAACGCCTCGTTGACCTCGAAGACGTCGACGTCGCCGATCGTCATGCCGGCACGGGCCAGCACCTTCGTGGCAGCCTCGATCGGCG
>JASLDK010000200.1 GCA_030145945.1 Nocardioides sp. | reverse complement strand
TTCTGGCCGGCCGCGATCACGGCCGTCGCACTCTGCGGACTGGTCGGGCTCTTCAACGGGTTCATCGTCGTCAAGCTGGGCATCCACTCGTTCATCGCGACGCTCGCCGTGGGCTCGGTCGTCCAGGCCCTGATCCAGGTCTTCTCCGACGGCAACGTGATGACGACGGGGCTCGACAAAGTCGCCTGGATCGTGCGCAACGACGTGTTCGGGCTCTCGATCCCGGTGCTGTCGATGCTCGTGCTTGCCCTGGTGCTGTGGGTGTTCCTCAGCCTGACGCCGACCGGACGCCGGCTGCACGCCACCGGCCTCGGCCGCCCGGCGGCGCGACTGGCAGGCATCCGGACCGACCGCCTTCGGTTCACGGCCTTCCTCTCCTCGAGCATGGTGGCCGGCTATGCCGGCATCATGGTGACGGCCCAGATCGGGGCCGCCTCTCCCGAGGTCGGGCCGCCGTACCTCATCCCGGCGTTCGCCGCGGCCTTCCTCGGGATGACTCAGATCACCCCCGGCCTGTTCAACGCGCCGGGCACTCTGCTGGCCGTCGTTCTGATCGGCGTCCTCAACATCGGACTCGCTCTGGCGGGGGTCCCGACCTGGGTACCCTTCCTGTCCACGGGGCTCGTCCTGATCCTGGCGCTCGCCACTGCGCGCTACCAGGGCAAGACCAAGAAGGCCGACGCCCCCGCCACGCCGGATCCCGAGCCCGTCGCGGCACGCGAGCCGGCCGGCGTCTCCCACTGAACCCGTTCCGACGACGAGAGGACATCCGATGACCAGTGAGACCGGCAAGCGCTACACCTGTGGGACCTGCGGTGGCCAAGTGATCGTGACCGCGGGGGGTCAGGGTGACCTGACCTGCTGCGACGAGCCGATGACGGCCTGAGGGGGATCCGATGACGTACGAGCTCGGCAAGCGCTACAACTGCACCAGCTGCGGCGCGGGCTGCATGGTGCTCAAGCCCAGCACGGTCGGCACCCTGACCTGCTGCGGGGAGCCGATGGAGCTCCAGGAGGCGAAGAAACTCCCCTCGTCCGACTGACGGCTGTCCGGCCCGTGTCCACGCACGCAGCCCCACTCAGGGAAGACCGGATGGACGACGACGGGGCCGGTCCGGTCGCCTCGATTCGGCAGCTCTTCGCGCGCCAGATCATCGAGGACGTGACCCTCGACGTCCTCTTGGTGCGCGCGGCCCGGGCGGCCGGATGCCCGGTCGGGGTCGCCGCCGGCGGCACCCGCCGCTCGGCGGATCAAAGAGGCCTGCTCCGCGACGGCGATGCTCCTCCCCGGGCCGTTCGCCAACGGTTACCGGATGGTGGTGCGGTCTGGGTCGCCCGGCCCCGGTCTGGTGCGGCGGGTCGCGCCTTCCTGGAGGAGCTCTCCTTCGCGGCACGAGTCGCACTCATGCGCCACCCGCCGTCGCGGTCGTGGGACCAGCTGCTCTCGGTCGCATGCAGTCGCGGCGCCGACCGGGAACAGAGGTTGGCGGCGGTCGAGGACCTCGGCTTCGCCTTGCGCTCGAAGATCCGCTGTCTCGCCCTGGCCGGGCCTGCCCAGGGCAGGAAGGTCCTGCTGGCGGGAATCCGTGAGCGCAGCGGCCACCTCGTCCACTCCGAGCGGGCCGACCATCAGGTCACCGTGATCCTCTCGCGCGACTTCGCTGACGCCACCGTCCACGACATTCCGACCGGCGTGCACGTCGGGATCAGTCTCGCGACGAGCGCCGCGGACGCGCCGAGCGCCCTGCACGACGCCTGCACCGCGCTCCGGTTCAGCCAACCGTCCACGCGCGACCGCGGTCCCTACCTGGTCGAGGAGTCACCGATCGTCACCGCCGACATCGTCGGTAGCGCGAGAGTGTTCGCCGAGCGGTTCAACGGTCCCGATCTCGGCACCCTTCCTGACGTGGACGCGTTGGATGCGCTCATCGCGTCGGCAGGAGTGGACATGCTGAGGACTCTCGACGCCGTCGTCGCGACCGAATCCTTCCGGAAGGCCGCCGATCGACTCCATCTCCACCACAATTCGGTCGCTCAACGCGTCAGCCGAGCGGAGCGGGCCTTGGGCGTTCAGCTCGACCAGCCCTACGGCAAGAACCGCATGTTCCTGGCACTCCTGGTCCGTCGCTTGCGGAACACCGCGCACCTGGCTGTCGATGAGGACGATTGGCGCACGGAATCGCCATCTGACCACTGACGTGCGAGCCGCTGGCAGGGAGTCTGGCAGTCCGGTGGGACCGGGCCACTCGATTGCAGCAGCGTGGCCGTCGGCCAGGCTGCTCCACCCGGAGGCGCCCTCCCCGCCGTCCACTCCCATCAGCCAAGGAGGCATGCCATGAAGACTCGTGGCGCAGTTGTCCGCAACCCCGGAGGCGGACCGTTCGAGGTCGTCGAACTGGACCTGGACGAGCCCCGCCAGGGCGAGATCATGATCCAGCTCGTTGCATCCGGGCTGTGTCACTCCGACGACCACGTCGTGACCAACGATGCGCCGGTGGCCACCTATCCGATGGCCATGGGACACGAGGGCGCCGGCAAGGTCGTCCAGGTCGGACCCAACACGCCAGGTTGGTCGGAAGGGGATTCAGTCCTCTTCTCCATGCTCCCGGGCTGCGGTCGGTGCCGCTTCTGCGCCCGCGGCATGCAGAACCTGTGCGACTTCGGCGCGACGTTGCTGGTCGGATGTCGTCCGAACGACGCGGCAAGCTTCCGGATGAGCCTCGACGGGCAGCCGGTCGGTCAGTACTGCGGAATCTCCACGTTCAGCGAGTAAACGACGATCGACGTCACCTCCGCCATCAAGGTCGACGACGACGTGCCGCTGGAGACCGCGTGCCTGCTGAGCTGCGGGGTGAGTACGGGCTGGGGGTCGGCAGTGAACCACGCTGACGTCTACCCGGGTGACACCGTCATCGTCATGGGCATCGGTGGCGTGGGCATCCACGCCGTCCAGGGCGCCGCTCATGCGGGAGCCGCGAACGTGATCGCTGTCGACCCGGTTGAGATGAAGTGGCAGACCGCACTGCAGGTCGGCGCCACCCACGGCGTGTCCTCGATCGACGAGGCCAACGAGCTCGCCCGGGAGCTCACTCGCGGAGTCGGCGCGGATGCGACGGTCGTGACCGTCGGCGTCGTGCTCCCCGAGCACGTCGGCCAGGCGCTGGCCGGCGTGCACAAGGGGGGCACGGTGGTCATCACCGGCGTGGCGAACGCAGCCGAGAACACGGCGATGGTCAACCTGTTCGACCTCACGCTGTCGCAGAAGCGGATCCAGGGTGCGCTCTTCGGCGGGTGCAGCATGAGCGCCGACATCCCGTGGCAGCTCGACCTGTATCGGAGCGGCCACCTGAAGCTCGACGAGCTGATCACGACCCGGTACTCACTCGACGACATCAACCAGGGGTACGCCGACATGCACGCCGGCAAGAACATCCGTGGCGTCATCGACTTCACGCTGGGGGCCGCGTCGTGACCCACACCCTCCTCTTCCAGGTCTTTCGCAGACTCGACCGCAGCTACGAGCAGTTTCGCGAGCACTGGCTGGAGGTCCACGCACCGCTCGGATCCGCCCTTCCCGGGATCGAGGCCTACGACATCTACATCGCCGGCGAGGACCCGGAGCGGCTGACATCGGATCCGGACGGCTTCGTCGTGATGCAGTTTCCTTCCGTCGCCGCCGGAGAGGCGGCGATGGGCAGCGAGCAGATGGCTCGTGCGGTGGAGGATGCCGCCCTCTTCGCGGACCACTTCGCAGCGTTCCCGGTCACGGCGCACCAGGTGGTGCCCAGTGACCGTTGAGTGCGAGTCCATCCGGAGCTTCGACTCGTTCTTCGTCGGAGGTGCATGGCGAGCGCCGTCGTCCGAGGCGGTGATCTCCGTCGTGTCACCGGTGACCGAGAGGAGGATCGCGACCGTCCCCGACGGCCAGGCCGCCGACATCGACACGGCGGTGGCCGCCGCCCGTGCCGCCTTCGACGACGGCGGATGGGCGGACCTGGCTCCCCAGGAGCGCCTCACCTACCTGCGGCGCCTCCGCGACGAGGTCGCTCAGCGGCTGCCCGCCATGGAGAGCGCCTTCACCGCCGAGATAGGTGCGCCCAGCGCGGTGAGCGAGTCCTTCATGGGCATGGCCACCCTGGTCCTCGACGACGCCATCGAGCTGGGCGAGAAGTTCGCCTTCGAGGAGACGCGGCCTGGCAGCGTCGGTTCGAAGGTCCGCGTGATCCACGAGCCGGTCGGGGTCGTGGCGGCGATCATCCCGTGGAACGGGCCTCCGATCGGAGCTCTGCTGAAGTGCGCACCTGCGCTCGTGGCGGGATGCACGGTCGTGCTGAAGCCGTCTCCCGAGTGTCCCATGAGCGTCATGATCCTGGCCGAGGCCTTCGACGCCGCCGGGTTCCCGCCCGGGGTCATCAACATCGTGCCCGGCGGTCGCGAAGCAGGCGAGCACCTGGTCCGGCATCCCGGGATCGACAAGGTCGCCTTCACCGGGAGCACCGTGGCCGGGAAGCGCATCATGGAGCTGTGCAGCAGCACTGTTCGCAACGTCACCCTCGAGCTCGGCGGCAAGTCGGCCGCGGTCATCGCGGACGACATCCCTCTCGAGGACGTCCTTCCGACCCTGCTCGGCGCCAGCTTCGGGCACTCCGGCCAGGTGTGCGCGGCGCTGACGCGTGTCCTCGTTCCTCGCGCACGGCAGGACGAGCTCGTCGCCGCCCTGCGCGAGAGCCTGGCGACCTGGAGGTGCGGAGATCCGGCCGACCCCGGGACCGCGCTCGGCCCGTTGGTGTCAGAGAGCCAACGAGACCGGGTCGAGGAGTACATCCAGATCGGCAAGGACGAAGGAGCGCGTCTGGTGATCGGTGGCGGCAAGCCCACCGACGTGGAGACCGGCTGGTTCGTCGAACCCACGGTCTTCGCCGACGTGAGCAACTCGATGCGCATCGCCCGCGAGGAGATCTTCGGCCCGGTGGTCGTTTTGATCCCCTTCGACGAGATCGATGAGGCCGTCGAGATCGCGAACGACTCCGAGTTCGGGCTGTCCGGCGCCGTCTTCGCCGCCGATCTCGCGTTGGCCGAGAGGATCGCCCGGCGGATCCGCACTGGCCAGATCAGCGTGAACTCCTGGAGCATGTGCCTCTCGCAGCCGTTCGGCGGATACAAGCAATCCGGCGTCGGCCGCGAGGGCGGCGTGGAAGGCCTGCTCCCGTACCTCGAGACCAAGGTGCTGCAGGGGCTGTGACGGACCGGGTGTTCACCGACGCGGCCGCCCCTCGGTGAACACCCGGCCCCGCCGCATCGCCCCGGTCGAGGTCGCGGCCGCTCCGTATACTTGGGCTGTGACCTCGATGCTCACCTCGGACGCCGCCCGGCACGCGGCCGTCTGGGCGGCCTCGGGGGCGATGGCCCTCACCGGCAGCCGGACCGGCCCGCCCCTCCTCTCCCCGGGCCGCCCCGCGACGGTCGTTCTCGACGCGCTGGGCTCGCTCGCTCGCACCACGCACGAGCGCACCGGCGAGCTCCCCGACCTGCCGGGCACCGAGCTCTTGGCCGAGCGCGCCGCCTGTGCGGGGCTCTCCCGCAACGGTCCCCGATCGTGCGGCGACGCCTTCCGCCCGATCCGGACCGCTGACGGCTGGTGGGGCCTCTCCCTGGCCCGGCAGGAGGACCGACACCTGATCCCCGCTCTCGTCGAGGACGACGCGGCGGCGGAGGATCCGTGGCACGCGGTGATCGCCTGGGCGTCGCGTCGTACGACTGCCGAGGTGGCGCAGCGCGGCCGGCTCCTCGACCTCCCCGCGGCAGCCATCGATCCTGCCGAGGCCACCCCGCCCAGGCCACCGGTCCTCGTCCGACGCCGCGCCATCGCGTCAGAGCGTGGCGGTCGACCGATCCGCGTCCTGGACCTGTCGTCCTTGTGGGCCGGTCCACTCTGTGCCCACCTGCTCCAACTGAGCGGCGCCGAGGTGACCAAGGTCGAGTCCTGGCAGCGCCCGGACGGCGCGCGCCGGGGCTCCGCGGCCTTCTTCGACCTGCTGCACGCCGGCCAGCGCATGGTCGCCCTCGACTTCGGCGACTCCGGCGACCGAGCCCGGCTCGCGCGTCTCGCGCTCTCCAGCGACGTCGTCATCGAGGCGTCGCGGCCGCGGGCGCTGGCACGGCTGGGCCTGTCTGCCGAGGAGACCGTCGACGGTGGCACGACCTGGCTGTCGATCACCGCGCGAGGACGCGAGGACACAGCGGTCGGCTTCGGCGATGACATCGCCAGCGGCGCGGGCCTGTTCGTCCCCGATGCCGACGGGCCGATGCCCGTCGGCGACGCGATCGCAGATCCGCTCACCGGCGCCGCGGCTGCAGCGGCAGTGTCGGCTGCCCTCGCGGACGGCGAGGCGCGGCTGCTCGACGTCTCGATGCACCACGTCGCCCAGCACGCCGCCCAGGGCGCCTCGCCACCCCACCGCGTCGAGCCCGACGGAGCCGAGTGGCGCCTCGCCATCGACGGCACCACAGTGCCCGTCGCCGCACCCGTCGCGCGCCGACCGACGGCGACCGCCGCCCCGCTCGGCGCGGACAACCACCGAGTGCTCTCGTGACGGGCTGGATGCTGCGCGACGTCGAGGTGGACGACCGGCGTGCAGACGTCCGCATCGCCAACGGTGTCGTGGCCGAGGTCGGAACCCGGCTCCGGGGCTGTGATCGGGTGATCGACGGGCGCGGCGGCGCGCTGCTGCCGGGGCTGCACGACCATCATGTGCATCTCGCCGCCACGGCGGCCGTCGGTACGTCCGTCGACTGCTCGCCCACTGCGACGCCGGACCTCGACGCGCTCCGCGGCCGCTTGGCGAGGGCACCGGGCACCGGTTGGATCCGTGGCGTCGGCTACTACGAGTCGGTGGCCGGACCGCTCGATCGCGACGTCCTCGACCGGGCTGTACCCGACCGGCCGGTGCGTGTCCAGCACCGGAGCGGCGGGCTGTGGATGCTGAACTCGCGCGCCCTGGAGGTGGTGGCGACCGCTCTCGACGACACCCCCGACGTCGAGAGAGGCCCGGATGGTCGGCCCAACGGCCGGCTGTGGCGGTATGACGACCGGCTGCGGGGCGCCCTACCGACGGAGCCCGTAGACCTGTCCCTGGTCGGCGACGACCTGGACCGGTACGGCATCACAGGAGTGACCGACGCGACCCCGGATCTCACCCCGGACCGGATCGCCCTCCTCACCGACGCGGTGACCCGCCGTGACATCCGCGCCGAGGTGACCCTGCTCGGCGCGCCGGACGGCTGGCTGCCCCCTCACGGGCTGCGGACGGGCCCACGCAAGCTCCTGCTCCGCGACCACGACCTCCCGTCGTACGACGAGCTGCGCACCACCGTGGCCGCCTGCCACGCCGGCGGTCGCGCGGTCGCCGTCCACTGTGTCACCCGCGAGTCACTCGTCCTGACGCTCGCCGTCCTCGACGAGGTGGGCAGCATCGTCGGCGACCGCATCGAGCATGCTGCGGTCGTACCCGCTGAATGCCGGTCGACGATCCACCTGCTCGGCCTCCGGGTCGTCAGCCAACCGTGGTTCGTCCACGACCGTGGCGACGCCTACCTCGCCGATGTCGACCGCCGCGACGTCGACCTCCTCTACCCCTACGCCAGCCTGCTCGCCGAGGGCATCCCCACGGTCGCGTCGAGCGACTCCCCCTACGGCACGCTCGACCCCTGGGCGGTCATCGCCGCAGCCTCCGACCGGCGCAGCCGCACCGGAGCCCCCGTCGGCAGCAGCGAACGGGTCGCCGCTGCCCAGTCCCTTCGGGGCTACCTCACCGCCGCGGACGCACCGGGCAGCCACCCCCGCCGAGTGGAACCGGGCGCGCCGGCGGACCTCGTCCTGCTCGACGCTCCGCTCCAGGACGCCCTCACCGCGCCGTCAGCCGACCTCGTCGTCGCGACCTTCCGCACAGGTGATCCCCGCTTCACGTCCTGATCCTGTTGAGCCCCTCGGCGGCATCCTGGGCGTAGGCCAATGGCTCGAACTATGTGGATGTCCACATAGGTTGACGAGCTCGGGCTCGCACCTTTCGACGACACCGGCGCCAGCCGCTGTTCCGGTTCGTCGCAGCCGCCTACGAACGAAGATCGCTCGGCATCGCACCCCACTGGCCGTTCGAGTCCTGGGGACGGTTCCTAACTGTTCTGAGCACACTACCGCGGTCAGCAAGCTCGACCGGCTCGTGCACCACTGCCACACCGTCGTCACCGACGGCGACTCCTACCGAATGAAGCAAGCCTGAGCGAACGGAGGAACCCGACTCAAGACCCACTGAACATCAGCGAGGGGTGGGGACTTTCAGTTGGCCACCAGCGGGGACCGCAACCTGGCCATTGACAGTCGATCCCGCTCTCTGACCTAGGTGTGATGCCCAGGCACGTTGGTCGAGATCCTGCGACGACACGATCTGACCTGTAGTAGGACGAAGGCCTCCCCGGTGTGGAGTGGAGCTGTCTAGAAACCGCTCCGCCACCGAAGGAGGCCTTCATGTCCCACGCTACCCATGCCAACGCTGCCCTGACTCCTCGCGCCCGTCTCCGGCTCGCGCGTCTGATCGTCGACCACGGTTGGACGCCAGCGCGAGCCGCCGAACGCTACGACGTGACGTGGAAGACCGCCACGAAGTGGGCCGACCGCTACCGCGAAGAAGGTCCGGACGGCATGTTCGACAGGTCCTCGGCGCCACATCGGCAGCCGAACCGGACGCCAGCACCGGCCGTGCGCAAGATCGTGCACCTGCGCTGGAAGCAGCGGTTGGGCCCAGTCGAGATCGCCGACCGACTCGGCATGCCGGCATCGACCGTGCACGCGGTCCTGGTGCGGTGCCGGCTCAACCGTCTGTCCCACCTCGACCGCGCCACCGGTGAACTGATTCGCCGTTACGAGCATGAGGCGCCGGGCGATCTGCTCCACGTCGACGTCAAGAAGCTCGGCAAGGTCCCTGACGGCGGCGGCTGGCGCTACGTCGGCCGCCAGCAAGGCCAGAAGAACAGGGCTGCCACGCCCGACAAGCCCCGCAACCAGTACCGAAACCCGCTGATCGGCACCTGCTACCTCCACACGGTCATTGACGACCACTCCCGCGTCGCCTACGTCGAGGCCCGTGACGACGAGACCAAGGAGACCGCGACCGAGGTCCTCAAGAACGCGGTCGCCTGGTTCGCCGAGCGCGGCGTCACCGTGCAACGCGTGCTCAGCGACAACGGCAGCTGCTACCGATCCAACCTCTGGCGCGACACCTGCGCCGACCTGGGAATCACTGCGAAGAAGACCCGGCCCTACCGACCCCAGACCAACGGGAAGATCGAGCGCTTCCACCGCACCCTCGCTGAGGGATGGGCGTTCAAGAAGTTCTACAACTCCGAATCAGCGCGACTCGCAGCTCTGCCAGCATGGGTCCACGAGTACAACCACCACCGGCCCCACTCAGCAATCGGGAAAGCCGCACCCATCACCAGGTTGGACA
>JASLDK010000192.1 GCA_030145945.1 Nocardioides sp. | reverse complement strand
CCGGATCGAGGGCCTGCGCGACCGCGTCGTGCGCTGGGCCGACGCTGCTGGCGTTCGCGAGGAGCCCGACGTACGCGACGCCCTCGGCAGGACGACCGCGGTCTTCCGGATCAACGAACTCCTCAACTGGGAGGTCGCCCGCGCCGCGGCCGCCGGTGAGATCAAGGTCGCCGACGCGTCGTCGTCGAAGGTCTTCGCCTCCGACCAGGTGCAGCACCTGCTCGCCGACCTGATCGCCCTCGTGCATCGCCACGGGGACGCGGGGGATGCGGAGACCAAGGAACTGCTCGACTATCTCGACGCCCAGGCCAAGCGCAACCTGGTGCTCACCTTCGGTGGTGGGGTCCAGGAGGTGCAGCGCGAGCTGATCTCGATGTTCGGTCTCGGCCTGCCGCGGGTGCCCCGATGAGCACGCCACACGAGACCCAGGAGCTCGTGCCCGCCGACGTCCACGAGCACGTCCTCGTCGAGGCCGAGCGGATCAAGGGCTGGGGCGAGGCCGCCGAGCGGACCGCCCGTGACGAGGTCAACCAGCCGACGATCAACAACTGGCTGGAGGCGATGGGGGTCTCGAACCCGCGCTTCGAGGCGGGGGAGGCGCCGCCCTCGATGGCGCAGGTGTGGACCATGTACGGCCTCGGCGGCAAGCCGTCCGAGGACGATCCGCTGCACTCGATGATGCGCGTTCTCACCGACGCCGGTTTCACTGCCGTGCTGGGCACCAACTGCGAGCAGACCTACGACCGCTACCTGAAAGTGGGGGAGCAGGTGCGCGTCACCACCGCGCTCGACTCCGTCGTCGGCCCGAAGGCCACCGGCATGGGCGTCGGCTACTTCGTGACCTCGCGCAACACGTGGTACGTCGACCACACCGACGGCACGTCCGAGAAGGTCGCGAGCATGTTGTTCCGTGTCCTGAAGTTCATCCCGCGTGCGAAGGACGCCCAGTGAGCGGCCCGGTGCGCCCGGTCGTCAACCGGGACAACGCCTACTTCTTCGAGGGTACGGCGGTCCGCGAGCTGCGCATCCAGAAGTGCAACCAGTGCGGGGTTCTGCGCCACCCGCCCGGGCCCGCGTGCCCGGACTGCGGTGCGTTCGACCGCGGCCATGAGGTCGCGAAGGGGGAGGGCACGGTCTTCTCCTACCTCGTCCACCACGCCCCCCAGGTGCCCGGCAAGCAGCTGCCGCTAGTCATCGCTCTGGTCGACCTCGACGAGGGCGTGCGCATGGTCGCTGAAGTGACTGGCGTCCCGCCCGAGGGACCGGACGGCCTGCAGATCGGCGACCGGCTGGCCGTTGACTGGAACGTGATCGACGACGACCTCACGCTGCCCATCTGGCGCCGCGTGGCCCGCGTGTCCGGAGGAGCGGCATGACCATCGACATCCAGCCCGGAGCCCGCCTCCCGGAGTGGACGCTACCCATCACGCCCACCCTCGTGGTGTCGACGGCGATCGCGACCCGCGACTTCCAGGACGTCCACCACGACCGCGACATCGCGCAGGCAGCCGGTTCCAAGGACATCTTCGTCAACATCCTCACCTCGACCGCCCTGTGCGAGCGCTATGTCACCGACTGGGCCGGCCCCGACGTGCAGATCAAGGGGATCGCGATCCGTCTCGGTGCCCCGGCCCATCCCTACGACACGTTCACGTTCACCGGTGAGGTGACCGAGGTCGAGGACGGGGTCGCGACGATCAAGGTGGTCGGTGCGGTCTCGCTCGGCGACCACGTCATCGGAACGGTCACGGTGGCGGCATGAGCACCGACAGGACGCTGTCCGGCAAGGCCGCCATCGTCGGCATCGGCGCCACCGAGTTCTCCAAGGAGTCCGGGCGTTCCGAGCTCCAGCTCTCCGTCGAGGCCGTGCGTCATGCCCTCGCCGACTGCGGGCTGACGCCCCAGGACGTCGACGGTCTGGTCACCTTCACCATGGACACCTCGTCCGAGATCGCGGTGGCCCGTGAGCTCGGCGTACCGGAGCTGAGGTTCTTCAGCCGGATCAACTATGGCGGCGGCGCAGCCTGCGCCACCGTCCAGCAGGCCGCGATGGCCGTCGCCACGGGGGTCGCCGACGTCGTCGTCGCCTACCGCGGCTTCAACGAGCGCTCCGGTGACCGCTTCGGCCAGGTGTCCAACTGGGCGGCCGAGCAGGTCAACACCAACGGCCTCGACAACGCCTGGACCTACCCCCACGGGCTGTCCACGCCGGCCGCCACCGTGGCGATGCAGGCTCGCCGCTACATGCACGAGTACGGCGCCACCTCGGCCGACTTCGGCGCCGTCGCGGTGGCCGACCGGCGGCACGCGGCCACCAACCCCGACGCGTTCTTCTTCGGCCGGCCGATCACCCTGGAGGACCACCAGTCCTCGCGGATGATCGCCGACCCGCTGCGGCTGCTCGACTGCTGCCAGGAGAGCGACGGAGCGGTCGCGCTCGTCGTGGTCTCCGCGGAGCGCGCCGCCGACCTGCCCCTGCGCCGCCGCGGAGATGACCGCCGCGGGCTGGGGCAGGTCGGCGGCGCGCTCCGCGGAGACCACGACGAGCGCGACCGCTCCGTCGCTCTCCTGGCAGCAGTCGAGCAGCCGCAGCGGGTCGGCGATCATCCGCGAGGACTGGTGGTCGTCGATCGTGATGGGCCGGCCGAAGAAGAAGGCGTCCGGGTTGGTCGCGGCGTGCCGGCGATCCGCCACGGCGACGACCCCGAAGTCGGCCGAGGTCGCGCCGTACTCGTG
>JASLDK010000390.1 GCA_030145945.1 Nocardioides sp. | reverse complement strand
CGGCGGGACGAACGCGGCTCGGGAACCATCGAGCTGGTCATCCTGCTGCCTGCACTGTTCGCGGTGATGTTCCTCGGGACGCAGGCCGCGTTGTTCTACCACGCCCGAACGGTGGCGATAGCCGCTGCGCAGGAGGGCGCGAGGGCCGCTGGCGGTGAGGACGGCAAGGAGGCCGACGGCGTCAACGCCGCCTCCTCGTTCATCGCCGACGCTGGTGGCGACGACGTACTCACCGGCGCGAATGCGACAGCCAATCGCACCGCCACCACGGTGACCGTGACAGTGACCGGTCACAGCTTGAGCGTGATCCCGGGCTGGAGCCCGGCGATCGTCCAGACGGCGTCGCTGCCCGTCGAGAGGCTGACCGCTCCGTGATGACCTGGACGCGCATGAGGGACGAGCGAGGCTCGGCTGCGGTCGAGGCCGCTGTCGGCCTGCCTGCCTTCGTGCTGTTCGTCGGTCTCATCATCTTCGGTGGCCGCACCGCCACCACCCACTCGGCCGTCGAGTCCGCTGCCGCCGACGCCGTCCGCACCGCCTCCATCGCCCGTACGGCGTCCGAGGCGACGAGCGAAGCGAAGGCCGCGGCGCAGGCCAGCTTGGCCAACCAAGACATTCACTGCCTCAGCGTCACGGTGTCGGTCGACGTGTCCGACTTCGGCAACACCGTCGGCGAGGCCGGGTCGGTCTCGGCAACCGTGGAATGCCTTCTCGATCTGGCCGATCTCTCCGTTCCGGGCGTCCCAGGCAGTCGCCTGATCAAGGCCACCAGCAGTTCGCCGTTGGACACCTGGAGGGAGCGGACATGACGCACCGAACTCGCGGTGAACGCGGCTCCATCAGCATCTGGCTGGCGGTTTCGAGCTTCGTGATGATGATGCTCGTCGGGCTGGCCGTCGACCTCGGCGGACAGGTCCACGCCAAGCAGCGCGCCCACAACATCGCCGCCGAGGCAGCCCGGACAGGCGGCGAGCAGGTGCAGGCCGCGCCCGCCATCAAGGGTGAGTACGTCGCGGTGGACACCGTCAAGGCACGTAACGCGGCCGAGGACTACCTGAGCGCCTCGGGCGTCACCGGCACGGTCACCGTGACGGGCGGCGACACCATCACGGTCGACGTGACCGACAAGTACGAGCCCAAGTTCCTGAGCTTCATCGGCATCGGTGACCTGACCGTCACCAGCACTGCCTCGGCACGACTTATCCGCAACCTTGGGGGGAGCGAACAATGACTCAGCCCACGCTTGCCCAGCGAGTTCGCGGTCTCGCGGCCACGCTCGCCCTCCTGCTTCTCGTCGCCGGGGTGCCGTTCCTGCTCATCGGCATTGGTGCCGCTCCCTGGAGGGCCGATCTCGGCTCGCTTCGGAGCCTGCTGACCAGCCCCGACGACGGGACGCTCGCGATGGTCGTCATCGCGGGCGTGGCGTGGCTGGCATGGCTGGTCGTCGCGGTCTCCCTCGTCCTGGAAGTCGTCTCGCAGGTCCGCGGTCTCCCGACTCCGACGCTGCCTGGACTCGGCGCTCCGCAGCGGGCGGTGGGCCAACTGGTCGCGGCGGCGGCACTGCTGTTCGTCGCTGCTCCCACCGTGGTCGCGACGTTCCCGACTCCGCCAGCCCGTGCCGTGACTGCGCCCGTCCTCGAAGCGCCGCGACTCGCAGCCGTCGAGGTTGCGCCCCTCCTCCCCCAGGCTGCGCCCCTCCTTGCCAGCGCAGACTCGCCAACGACGGTGAGGACGACGATCGACTACACGGTCAAACGCGGCGACAGCCTGTGGAAGATCGCCGAACGCCTGCTCGGTGATGGCACCCGGTTCACCGAGATCGTCGACCTGAACAAGGGGGTCCTGAACGGGCGCCCCGACTTCATCGTGTCCGGCACCGTGTTGAAGGTGCCGTACGAGGCGTCGGAGGTCGACACCGACGGTCTCGCCGAGGAGTACGTCGTGCAGCCTGGGGACACCTTGTCGGAGATCGCCGAGGCGAGGCTCGGCGATCCGATGCGCTACCCCGAGCTCTTCGAGGCATCCCGCGACACCGTGCAGCCCGACGGCGTGACGCTGACCGACCCGGACCTGATCCGGCCGGGTTGGGAGATCACCATTCCTGGGCGGGCGAAGCACAATGCCGAGGTCCCGGAGGAGCCGCCCGTCGAGGTCGAACCACCGGTTGACGTGACCCCGCCGGTCGAGCCCCCGAGTGTCGAGCCGACGACTGAGCCGACCGAGTCGGCGGACCAGGAACCCACGCCTGCCGTGAGCAGCACCGACGAGGCAGACGACGTTGAGTCGTCGGCACCCGGCTGGCTGATGCCCGGCCTCGCCGGGGCGGGCGCAGTTCTCGCGTCGCTGCTGCTGCTCGCCGTACGCGCGCACCGCAACACCCAACTCCGCTACCGCCGGCCCGGGCAGACCATCGCCCCTCCTCCCGAGGAACTCCGAGCGGTCGAGAAGACCGCCTTCGTCGCGGGGGCGCCTTTGACCAAGGTCATCGAGGATCTCGACGGGGCGCTGATGCACCTCGCCGGCAAGTGCTCGGACGCAGGTCGAGCGCTGCCCCAGGTCGTCACCGCCACGCTCGCCAAAGGCACGGTGACCCTGCACCTCGCCGAGGACGCAGACCTTCCGGGACCGTGGACTGGCGCAGGCTCCGACTGGCGCCTCGCCCTCGGTGAAGCTTTGCCCGAGCGCAGCGACGTGCTGCCGCCCTACCCACTGCTCGTCACCATCGGGCAGGACGATGACGGCCTCCACCTCGTGAACCTGGAGCAACTCTGCGTCGTCGCACTGGCCGGTGACCCGGAGCGCGGCAAGGCACTCGCGCGACACATCGCTGCCGAACTCGCCCTCAACCCGTGGTCGGCCATCGTCGAGGTCAACGTGATCGGCCTGGGCGAGGAACTCGCTCCGCTCGACAGCCTCCGCCTGCGTCATCACGAGACCGGCGAGCAGGTGGTCCCCTCTCTGGTCCGCTCCCTCACCGCGTCGCAGGAGAACGGCTGGGGAGACCCCGACCCGTACGGCGTGGTCATCACGACCGGCGACGGGACGGACGAACTTGCACCGCTCCTTCACTCGCCGACCTCCCGGATCGGCACGGCCTTGGTGTCCCTGGCTGCGCCCCTCCCCGCATCCACGGTCATCGAGGTCGATCCGACCGGGCGTCTGCGTGCGCCCTCCCTCGGACTCGACCTCGAAGCCGCCGGACTGACCAGCGAGGAGGCGAAGGCGTGCGCTGCGATCGTCGACCTCACCCGCGACAGCGAGCCGGTCAAGATCGCGCCCTTCGAGCAGGCCGCCGACGGTTGGATGGCACTCGCTGACCGGGCCGGCGCCCTCCGCGAAGAGCTGACCGACGTTCGCGAGGAGGGACCGGCTGGCGAAGGCTCACTCCTGCCCGAGTCGGCCGGAGAGTACGTCGAGGTTGCCGCGACCACCGTCGAGGATGTCGAGACTCTGGCCCCGGTCGTGCCAGAGCAGGTCCGTCGCACGGTCGAGGAAGCCGATCCAACGCTCGACCAAGACGTCGCCGACTGGTTCGACGCCGAAGTGGAGCGCCCTCGTCTGGCTGTCCTCGGCGCGGTGAACGCCGAAGCGTACGGCGAGGTCAAGCCGGTCATCCTCAAGCGCCGACCGTACTTCATCGAGATCCTCGCCTATCTCGCGTTGCACCCCAAGGGCGCCACCGCCAGCGAGATGGCCGACACGTTCGGAGTCGCCGCGTCTCGGGCCAGGACAGAAGTCAGCGCACTGCGCGACTGGCTCGGCACGAACCCTCGCACAGGTGGCCCCTACCTGCCGCCAGCCAACGAGTCACCGGTCTATCTGGAGACCGGCGTGAAGACCTACCAAGTGCTGGACGTGCTCGTTGACCTGGACCTGTTCCGTCGCTTGCGTGCCCGCGGCCAGGCGCGCGGCGCGGACGGCATCACGGACCTGCGGACCGCCATGTCCCTGGTCCAGGGGCTTCCGTTCAGCCGGCTACGCGACAAGGGCTGGAGCTGGCTACTCGACACCGAACGGGTCCATGAGACTGTCGGTTGCGCGATCGTCGACACCGCGCACCTCCTAGTCGTCGACGCGCTCGCAAACGGTGAGCTCGACGTGGCGCGAACCATTGCCGAGACCGCCTGCGAGGCAGCGCCCTACGACGACATCTGTCGGCTCGACCTCGTTAAGGTCGCCGCCGCCGAGGGCCACGGCGAGGCGGTCGAGAAGATGCTCAACGAGGACGTCTTCAACCGCACTGACGACTACCTCCCGCCCATCGACCTCCCCGAGAGAACGGGCGACATCGTGGGCAAGGAGGGCTGGGGCAACTCCAAGCGTCCTCCGCCCACCTGATTCCGGGCGTCGCGATGCAACGGAGATCGCGAGTTCCCGGCTGCGAGCCGTTGCTGCATTTCGCCGGGATAGGGGGCCGGTGAGTGCCTCACCCCGGGTGGTTCAGTCGGTGGACCTGAGTGGACAACTTTCGAACTGCGGCGTGGCACCCCAGAAGTTGCTCCACTCCCCCCTCCCTCGGTCGGCACCTACTCGAGGACGACGTTGAAGTCGGCCGCGACGTCGCTCACGACCTGGGCCACGTCCTTGAGGAAGCGGTTCTGGTCGGGAGAGGCGCTGACGGTGGGGATAGGAGCGCCTCGGTCGTAGACGTCCGAGGCGATGATGCGGGCGCGGACGAACGTGGAGCCCGGGCCCCGCTGGGCATAGGCCTCCTGCCACCCCAACTTGACGTCCTCCCCCAGCCGACGCTTGGACAGCTCGACGAGCTTGTTCGTGACGGCGTTGGACATCGCGTCGATGATCGCTTGCTTCTCGTCGTCGCTCGGCTCGCCGTTCTCCCAGCGCACCGGGCGCTGAAGCATCAGGTACACCTGCAGCTGGAGGTGGTAGCGCAGGTCCGCGACCGGCTTGAGGTTGTCGTACTCATCGCTCCAGCCCTCGGCCAGGCGCCGGCTGAGTGCCTTGACGCGGGTCCAGTGCTCCTTCGGTGCGTCGGGGTTCAGATCCAGCCCGAGCAGACCGTGCCACCGGGTGTGCAACGTCTTGGCCGCTTCCATGACGGCCAGGCTCAAGTTCATGCGGTCGAACACCGGCTTGCTGGGACCGGTGGCAGCTGCCTGCTCCGGATGGGAAAGCAGCGAGAGAAGGTCGTCGAGTTCCTTGATCGACCGTGCTCCGAGCTTCCGCCTTGCGTCCAGCTTGTCCTGGATGCCACCGACAAAGAAGCGAGCACGGTCGAGCCGCTGGCGAAGCACTCGCTCCGCCGAGGGGCCGAGCTCGTCGCCGACCGCCTTGAGCACGTTCTCGACCGATGCGAGCACGTGCTGCTCCCGGGCGGAGAACGTGGGCAGGTTGTCGCCCTCCACCTGATCGAAGTGCGTGAACACGATGTGAAGCTTGGAAGCGTTGCCCGAGACGGTGATGCCCTTCAAGGCCGCGACCGGAGCCGCCTGCATCGGCTGAGCGGCGTTGTCGACGAGCAGGACCGCGTCGACTTCCTGGAGCTGCTCCGCCACGTGGGTGGAGAGTGTGGCGACCGACTTCGGGGTGTGCCCAAGCCCCTCCCCGTCGACCAGCACCAAACGCTGCGGCTCCGAGGCCCACTCCGGCTCGAACGGCCCACTCACCCGGATGCCGTTGACCAGCGGCGTCAGGAGACGTCCGAACAGCTTCGCGTAATTGCTCGAGAAGCGAGCGACCACCTTGATGAACGCGGCCCGGTCCTCGGACTCCCAGGACCAGGTCATCGGCCAGCCCTGGCGATTGCGCTTCAACTCGCCGACTTCGAGGGTGGCGAAGCGCTTCTCGATCTCGTCTAGCAGTGAGTCGACAATCGAGTGGAACTCGTCGGACTGGCGCAGGTCCGTGTCGAGGCTCTCCTCGATGTACTCGGCCAGGACGCGCTCGTCCTCCTCGATATCGGCCAGATTCTCGATCACGTCGCTGGCGTGCCGCTCTACGACAGCCTTCACACGCTCGACGGCTTCGGCGATCACCTCCGCGGTGACAGCCAGATCGACCTGCCCGTACTCATCCGGATCGATGTCGTCCTCGTCGGATGCGTCGTCGTCTTCCACCGCGTCGTCCGCGAGGTCGTCCTCGTCCTGCGGCGCTCCCCTGCCCAGGACGTAGCTGAAGCGGAAGCGCTGGTTCACGTGGTCGAGGAGCAGCCGTGCGATCTCCTCGTCACTGCGGTCGCGGTAGGCCGCCAGCGCTGCTTCCGAGACGTTCTCTGTGAGGTAGTCGATCACCTCGTCGCGGGGCACGAACGTGATCGCCGCGCGGTAAACGCCCTCACCTGTGGTGATCAACTCGGTGTCGGCCACGGTCGTCTTGGCGGTCGAGGTAGAGGGGAAACGCTCGGTCGCCGGGTCCGTACCGAGCAACTGACGAGCGACCGTGGTCTTGCCGGCACCGGTAGTACCGAGCAGTAGCACCGTGCGGTAGCCGTCGTCCGCCGTAGGGAGCGGCACGATCATCTCCCGCAGCTCCCGGAAGTCCACCTTGGTCGCCTCTAACCCGTCGTAGAAGATGTCGACCACCCGCGAGTCGAAGCGGCCGTTGGCGGTAGCCCTCGCCGTCGGCTCCCAGAGTTCAGGCGTCCGCAGAATCTCGTTCAACTGCTCGATCAGCTGAGTCGCCTCCGCCTCGTCGGTGGTACCGAGCCCGCGACGGACCCGCCGCCCCGGCTTGCCAGTACCAGCATCGAGTCGCGTGGGGTGGCGGAAGATGACGGACCAACTCTCGCGGCCCTGGTTGCGACTCTTGCTGGCGGTGTAGAACTTCATGACGACTCCTGTTGTTCCGGCGGTGTACCAAAGAGGCTGCACTACCCCGTCTCACTCTGTCAAGGGATTGCGGTACACCGCTGGAACAACGACGCGCCTAGGCTGAACGGTCGCAATAGCGCCAGCACCCGCTGTTTACGTGCGCGTGGCTGGCTGAGTCAAACCGCGAGCGACCGGCCAACCCCTCCACCGCTGCCGTCTGGACCCCTGCGCGATGAATCATTTCTTTGGGTCGCGCAACCCCCCTCCGCCAAAGTCTTTCAACTTTCGGAGGGGCGCGGCCAAATGGGTCCGTGACCTGCACAAACGCGTGACGCCGTTCTCCGCCCTCCCCGCGCCTCCCGTGGAGGGGGCGCTCTCAGGAGGGGCGATTCTTGGTGCGAAGGCTGAGGACAGTCGGGTGCATGAACCAGTCGCACCAACCCCGAGCCGCGACAGTCCGGTGGAGTCCGCGGCTCCTCAACGACATCGTCAACGCACCTGATCTCGCGACGGCGGCGGAACACCTGGGGGTCAACGGCATCCCAGTGTTTCCGTGCGTCCCCGGCGGCAAACGCCCGCTGACCCCCCACGGCTTCCAAGACGCCAGCGCCGAGGGGGACGTCATCGACTTCTGGTGGCGACGACACCCTGAGGCCAACATCGGCGTGCCGACCGGCGCGGCCGGCGGCGTCGACGTGGTCGACGTCGATGTTCACAAGACCGTCTCCGGATACCCCGCCTTCGAGCACGCACGGCGGGCCGGCTTCGTCGAAGGCTGGGCCTGGCTGGTCCGCACCCCGTCAGGCGGGCTGCACGCCTACTTCCTCCACACAGGCGAGCGCGAGCAGCGGTCGTGGCAGGTACCAGGCAAGCACATCGACTTCCGGGGCGACGGCGGCTACATCATCGTCCCGCCCTCGAAGGTGACCGGCGAAGACGGC
>JASLDK010000348.1 GCA_030145945.1 Nocardioides sp. | reverse complement strand
CATGGGCGTCAAGTTCTGGGACCCGTCGGTTGCGATCGAGTCCGAGGACGTCACCGTCTCCTTCGAGGCCGGCCGCCCCGTCGCCCTCAACGGCCAGCGGTACGACGACGCGGTGGCGCTCGTGCTCGAGGCCAACCGCATCGGCGGCCGCCACGGTCTGGGCATGTCCGACCAGATCGAGAATCGGATCATCGAGGCCAAGTCGCGCGGCATCTACGAGGCGCCCGGCATGGCGCTGCTCTTCGCCGCTTACGAGCGCCTGCTCAACGCGATCCACAACGAGGACACCCTCGCCAACTACCACCTCGAGGGCCGCAAGCTCGGCCGCCTGCTCTACGAGGGGCGCTGGCTCGACCCGCAGGCACTGATGCTGCGCGAGTCGATCCAACGCTGGATCGCCTCGCTCGTCACCGGCACGGTGACGCTACGTCTGCGCCGCGGTGACGACTACACGATCCTCAAGACCGAGGGCGAGAACTTCTCCTACCACCCGGAGAAGCTCTCCATGGAGCGCGTCGAGAACGCCGCCTTCGGCCCGACGGACCGGATCGGCCAGCTCACCATGCGCAACCTCGACATCGCGGACAGCCGCGCCAAGCTTGAGGCGTACGCCGGCCAGCCGCTCGACCAGGGCACGGTCCTGGTGGAGAACGGCACCCTGTTCGGTGAGCTGCCTGCCGGTGGCTACGACCAGATCACCGCCAACCCGGAGGGTGGCGACGAGGGCGAGGCCATCCTCGAGGAGGTCGCGATGGAGTCCGGGACCGACTGATGCCCGAACCGATCCACCGCGTCGCCGCCCGGCTGCTGCCGGTCTCGCCCGGCGGCCGGGTCCTGCTTCTCGAAGCTCAGGACCCGGCGCGCCCTGGCGACCTGCACTGGATCAGTGTGGGCGGTGCGGTGGATCCGGGGGAGTCGCACGAGGAAGCTGCTGTTCGCGAACTCCGCGAGGAGACCGGGATCGTGGTGGATCTCGAATCGGTCATCGGACCGGTGGGGACGGGCGTGCATCCGTTCTCGTGGGACGGCCGCGACTACGTCTCCCACTCGTCGTTCTACGCGATCGCGCTGGGCGAGGATGCCCAAGTGAGTTTCGCCGGTCTCGAGACGGCCGAGGTCGGCAACATCTTCCGTGCGCAGTGGTGGACGCCCGAGGACCTGGCGGCCGACGGATCGGCAGCGTCCTCGGACATGCCCGACATGATGCGAGCGGCCGCTGCCGCCGTACTTTCGAAGAGGTAGGCAATGAGCAACGAAGTCAGCACCACGAACGAGGGCAAGCTCTGGGGCGGCCGGTTCGAGGGAGGCCCCTCGCCGGAGTTGGAGGCCCTGTCGCGTTCGACGCACTTCGACTGGCGACTCGCGCTCTACGACCTGGCCGGGTCCCACGCCCACGCCAAGGCGCTCGGGGCCGCCGGCCTGCTCACTGCCGACGAAGAGCTGGAGCTCCACCGCGGACTGGATGTTCTGGCCGAGCGCTTCACAGCGGGCCGGTTGCAGCCCGCCGACTCCGACGAGGACGTGCACGGCGCGCTCGAGCGCCTGCTGATCGAGGAGGTCGGAGCGGACGTCGGAGGCAAACTGCGTGCTGGTCGGTCCCGCAATGACCAGATCGCCACGCTCTTCCGCTGTTACCTGCTCGACAACGAGCGTGTCGTGACTGGCCTGGTCCTGGACCTGGTCGATGCTCTTGCCGACCAGGCCGAGGCCAACCTCGGCGCGATCATGCCGGGCCGCACCCACCTGCAGCACGCGCAACCCGTCCTGCTGTCTCACCACCTGCTGGCCCACGCCTGGGCGCTGTTGCGTGACGCAGACCGGCTGCGCGACTGGCGTGCTCGCGTCGTCTCCGACTCGCCCTACGGAAGTGGGGCGCTCGCGGGGCAGAGCCTCGGGCTCGATCCCGAGCTCGTCGCCCGCGAACTCGGCTTCACCGGCTCGACCGCCAACTCGATCGACGGCACTGCTTCGAGGGACTTCGTCGCGGAGTTCGCCTTCGTGGCGGCGCAGATCGGCGTCGACATGAGCCGGATAGCGGAGGAGGTCATCCTCTGGGCGACCAAGGAGTTCGACTTCGTCACGCTCCACGACTCCTGGTCGACCGGGTCCTCGATCATGCCGCAGAAGAAGAACCCGGACATCTCCGAGCTCGCGCGCGGCAAAGCGGGCCGACTCGTCGGGAACCTGACCGGTCTGCTCACCACGCTCAAGGCACTCCCGCTCGCCTACAACCGTGACCTGCAGGAGGACAAGGAGCCGGTGTTCGACTCCATCGACACCCTCCGCGTCCTGCTGCCTGCCTTCACCGGGCAGGTCGCCACTTTGGTCTACAACACCGACCGGATGGCAGAGCTTGCGCCACAGGGCTTCTCGCTGGCGACCGACATCGCCGAGTGGTTGGTCCGCGAAGGTACGCCGTTCCGGATCGCCCATGAGGTTGCGGGAGCATGCGTCCGGGTCGCTGAAGCGCGGGGAGTGGAGCTCGCGGATCTGACCGACGACGAGTTCGCGGGCATCTCGCCGGCTCTGACCCCCGAGGTTCGACTGGTTCTGACGGTCGAAGGATCGGTGGCCTCGCGGTCTGGGCGGGGTGGCACCGCGCCGGCCCGCGTCGCCGAACAGCTCGCTGACCTGCGCAAACGCGTTCAGGAGACCCGCACAGGACGCTGAGGGCCACCCCGATTTGCAACCCGGGGGAGGTGTGCTGTTAATGTTCTTCTCGTTGCGGGGAACGCAGCGAAAACCTCCGGGGCAAGGCCCCAAACAAGAGCGATTCGCTACGCCCGCAGCCTGGATCTGAACAGCTCGACAAGAACCGGTTCGCCGGGAGTTGACGAGCAGGACACGAGCCAGTAATGTTTCGCAGGTTGCCCCGCGACCGAAGGCCACCAACACGATCCCGTCAGGGACCGCAGGCCGGAAGCGCGAGCGCGTGTGATGTTTGAGAACTCAACAGTGTGTCATGCATAGATTGTTTGTGACGTTTGTGTGCATCTGATTCTTTGGAGTTGGGTGTGTGTTTTCGGCAATGATGATTCTG
>JASLDK010000188.1 GCA_030145945.1 Nocardioides sp. | reverse complement strand
GCCGGAAGCTGCGCGAGCGCGGGAGGAAGAGGCTGCAAGAGAGACGAGTGTGCGCGTCTCTCGGACGAATAAGTTCGGCATGGCCACGATGACGGTCAGGGCCAACGCATTGATCGTCGCCGGCATCGACGCCGCGGTCGCCGCCGTTGTTGAGCGGCTGACGGACATGCTGCCCGGACTCAACAGCCAGGAGCGACGGGTTGCTGCACTCGCCCTGCTCGCCAACCCCGAGAACGGCCACATCGACGATCTCACCGACCCGGACACGCCCACCGGCAAGAAGGCGAGCCCGGTGAAGGTCAGGGTCAAGGCCTACCTCCATTTCTACGCGGAGTCCGCGATTGCTCGTCTGGAGGGGCACAGAGGGCCGCACGGGCCGGTGACGCTGGGGCGTCTGCGTGGCATGTTCGAGGAAGCCGGCTGCAAGGTCACCCTGACGCCGGTCATGGACCTTGCCGGGCAGGCGCCCGTCGACGCCTACGAAGCGCCTGCCCGTCTTCGCGAGGCCGTGCACCTGATCCATCCGGGCGACACTTTCCCTTTCGCGGCGAACAGGTCCAGGAAGGTCGACCTCGACCACGCGATCCCGTACGCCGAGGGCGGCCCGACCAGCATCGACAACCTCGGCCCGCTGACCAGGACCCATCACCGGATCAAGACCCATGCAGGGTGGTCCGTGCGACATCCCTTCCCCGGCATCGTGATCTGGCGCGACCCCTACGACGCGTTCTACCTCGTCGACCCGAGCGGCACGCGCCGCGTTTATCCCACGGAGGCCGTATGAAGCAGTTCAGCGACGTTCTCGAGAATGAAGACGCCCGGTCCACCGGTGCTGGTGAGCGCCACCACCAGCCGATCACCCCACGTGGCCAACGGGCCGACCGACATCGCGCGTTGCACGGGCACGGGCAGCGCGCGCCACTTGTCGCCGTCGGCCGACAGCCACACGACAGGGCGCGACCGGCCTCCGGCGTACTGCGTCCCGGGCGCAACGAATCCGTCCATGAGGACGGTGATGTCGCCGACCTCGTCGCGTCTCTTGCCGATCCTGAGTGGCTTGAACCGCACGGCGCCTCCGGTCGTCCAATGGCGTTGGGAGTCCGAGGAGCCGGTGATGACCGTGTCGGTGCCGCGACTCGTGCAGCTCGACAGGCTCGTGACGTCGGAACCGAGTGCGCCGAGCTTCAACCGCTCCCAAGCGTCCCGGCGGCGTATGAACGCCAGCGGTCGCGACGACCCCTTCGAACCGTCGCGACCACCGACAGCCATCACTTCGCCGTTCGGAAGAGTGCAGGTACCGGTGAGCCACGAGTTCTGGTCGCCAAGGTCAAACGGGCCCTTGTCGCGCGTCCACCGCCGACCATTGCGGGACGTCCACACGGCGCCGAACTCGTGCCCACCACTCATGTCGGCACGATCGCGCACGGTGAGCACCCACAGGCCCGCGTGGAAGTCGAGCGACTGCAGGTTCGCTGAGTGGGGTACCTCGAGGCCGCGCACAGGCCTCCAGGAGCCCCCGGGCCGTCGATGCCACCCCTCCAAGGTGTAGGTCATCGTGTCCTTGTCGGACTCGCGGACGTCGATGACGACCTGCGAGCCGTCGGGGGCCGTGACCCACTTCGACTCTGCGAGGTTGAGGCTGCTTCCGGGATCCCAGGTGGTCTGGACGAGTTTCGAGTCGGTGATGCGCAGAGCCATCAGTCGATTCGACAGCTTCCAGCCGTCCTCCCCGAGGGGAGTCGTGGTCGGACGCCCACCGATGAGGCTGATGTCATCGCCGTCAGGGCGGATCGATTCCCACCACGACACAGCGTCATCCGCGGACGGCTCGTCGACGCGCGCGAAGGCCCACCCGCGTTTGGTCCGGTTGATCCGACCGATCTGGAAGTCGCCGTTCTCGGCGCGAGCAACCACGACGTCGGAACCATCAGTGGTGATGACGGCGTCCGATCCCGGATGGGTCCAACCGGTGGTGGTGGGCCCGTGGGGCTCCCATCGTCCGGTCGGGTTCCTGCGCAGGACACGAGTCTCGAGACTGATGCTGTCCTCGACTGCAACGAAGGCGATGCTGTCATCGCCCGCCGTTGGAGCCGACAGGTCGACCGACCATCCGGGTTCCCCCGAGAATCCGACCGATTCGGCCTTCCACGTAAGGCCGTCCGGGGACGTCCATGCCCGGGGTTTCCGGGTGCCGTTGACGAGTCGATCGCCCGTCGCCACGAGCGTGGAACCCACGATGGCTACGCCAGCGACGTCGACCTGACTCCCGGCCAGTGGCGCTGCCGCCTGCCAGGTGAGACCGCCGTCGTCCGATCGCATGGGGCTCACGCCATCCTTCCCGTGCTGGTCCCGAGTCGACACGAGCACGACAAGGCCGCCGTTCAGTGTGGCGGCCCCGTCGATGCCGCTGGAGACAAGTCCATCGCCCGCAGCCGGCAACCTTTCGGCAGCGCCCGTCTTGACGTTCACGACGACCACTTCGTCGTGGGACGCGCCGAGCCCGGCAGGATGGCCGTTCCCGTCGTCGACCACGCGGTCGACGTCCACCTCTCGCTTCGCCAGTTTCTCCAGAGCATCGGACGGTACGTCGACCGGCGCCCAGGTCCGGCGGTCGATCGAACTGAGGATGTGAGGCCGTGATTCACCGCCTCGGTGGATGGACCGGACGACGACGTACGTCGTCTCGCGGACCTGCGTGATCTGGCCCGGCCAACCGTCGGTCCCGGGCACGTCCAGCGGTTCGGGCTCGCCGGGTCCGTTGCGGGTCGGATGCCACACCACCGGACGAGTGGGTTCGCCAGGTGCGGTCGCCGTACCCACCATGGTGGCCGGCAGGTCGCCGGACGAGCCGATGGCATGGCTGACGGACAGGGTGGGATGTCCGGGGAGTGCGGGGGAGTCGATGGAGATGTTGGTCCAGTGCGCCTGCGGAATTGTCCGCACCGAGGGACGCGGCTCGTCGGTCCCGGAGCAGGCGGTGGTGGCGAGTGCGATCGCCAAGCCGACGGTCCCGAGACGAACGCCGCGACCTGATGTCGTGGAGGTGTCCATGCCCGGCAGCATGGTCGAAATTCGAAACCGGCGCCGTTGGTCATCCACAGGCGCGGCTGGCTCGCGGCTACCGGGCGGAGTTATCCACAGATCGAGGATTCCCCCTTGCGGACAGGGTTTCCGCGTCGTTGGCTGTCCGCCATGTCTCGGAACCAGAAGGGCGGGTTCACCCGCCAGCCGCGCACCGCGGACCAGATGACTCCTGACCTCTACGCCTGCGTCGAGCAGTGCATCGCAGCCGAACGATCCGGTGATGCCGGCGCCGCACTCGAGTGGCATCGGGCCGTGCCGATGTTCCACCGGGGCCAGCACCGCTACCTCCTTGAACAGATCGATTCCTTGGATGGCGCCCTGCCGGAGTGGCTGTGGGCGCGATGGATCGCCTACCAGACCAGTCGCTGTGAGGACGGCGCGACAGGGCAACGCATGTTCGGTGCGCTGAGGGTCGTGACCGAGCTCGTCCACGGCGACCTCCTCGAGAAATGCTTCCGCAAGGGCGGCGACCCGATCAGCGTGACCTCGCGGGTGGTGGGGGAGTCCTGGGTGTTCCATCAGTACGTCGCCCACGAGGCTGGCGGTCTGCAAGCGTTCCTCCAGGAGCAGGCGACCGGGGACCTCGCTGCCCATGCCGCCCTCGCCGAGAGATGGGTCGGCGCGAGGATGAGCGGCTACGAGGTCGGAGTCTCCGCTGCGGGCGCTCGGATCGCCGTCCGCGAAGCCGGATCGCTCAGCTGGACCGGGGTCCTGGACCTCGGCGTCGGCACGCTTGCAGGCAGAGACGGTTGGGTGATCGGACGACTCGTACCCAGCGGCGTCGACGACCTGTTGATGTTCGACATGCCGCCACTCGGCGTACCCGAGAAGGTGGCCCGAGCCGTGGCGTCTGGCGACAACTGGCTCGACGAGGTCGCGATTGCCACTTCTACGGGCGTCCTGAGGTCTGAGCGACTGCTTCGTGAGGACCGTGAGGTGGTGGCCGATGTGCAGAGCAGCGGCTACAACGACGTGTCGCTCGAGGTGCTGCGGCGGGCCGTGGCCGGTGATCTTCCGCTGGGTGAGCAGGCGCGGGTGG
>JASLDK010000334.1 GCA_030145945.1 Nocardioides sp. | reverse complement strand
GGTGAGAGCTGACTGAACGGCGATCCGGGCGGTGTCGACGTCACGGATCTCGCCGACCAGGATCACATCGGGATCCTGACGCAGGATGGACTTGAGACCGCCCGCGAAGGTGATCCCGGCCTGCTCGTTGATCTGGATCTGGTTGATCGAGTCGAAGGTGTATTCGACCGGGTCCTCGATCGTCATCAGGTTCTTCTCGGGACTGTTCAGCTCACCGAGCGAGGCGTAGAGCGTGGTGGTCTTGCCTCCGCCGGTGGGACCTGCGCAGATCACCATCCCGAAGGGCGAATGGATCAGTTGCGAGTAGCGGGCCGCGGTGTCGGCGGGCATGCCGAGTTGCTCGAGCTTGAACAGCGGCCGACTCTTGTCGAGCACCCGCATCACGATCTTCTCGCCCCCGACGACGGCCGTCGTCGAGACGCGGATGTCGATCTCGCGGCCGTCGATCGCCATCGAGATCTGACCGTCCTGGGGGCGACGGCGCTCGACGATGTTCATTCCGCCGAGGATCTTCACCCGGCTGACAATGGCCGGTCCGATGGACGCGGGGAGGTCAAGGACCTCGGTCAACGCACCGTCAATGCGATAGCGCACTCGAACCCGCTCACCGGTCGGCTCGACGTGAATGTCCGACGCGCGATCGCGCATCGCCTGGGTGATGATCGACTGCACCACGCGGACGACGGGCGCGTCCTCGTTGACCGCGATCGCATCCAACTCGGAGGCCTCGCGACGGAGGACGTCGCGTGCCTCGAACGCCTGGACCTGGCCACCGACCTCCTGGGTTGCCCGGTACGCCGTCGCGAGGCCGCGCTCCAGGTCGCGGCTGGTGGCCACGAGCGGCGACACCCGACGACCGACGGCCGCCTCGAGCGCCTCCATCAGTTCAGGAGCAGGGTCGGTCACGGCCACCGTGACACCCGACTCGTCGACCGCGAGCGGAAGAGCTTCCAGAGCGACGGCCTGGTCCCGGGTCAGCAGCGCCAAGGCCTCCGCCGTCGGCTGGGTGTCCCGGAAGTTCGCCACATCCACGCCATGGTGTTCGGCGAGAGTTCTGGCGATCACCTCGTCCGTGAGCGCGCCCGCGGCTATCAGCCGCGTGCCCAGCGAACCCTCCTGATCACGAACCGCGTCCAATTGATAGGGCTGGACGCAGCCGGCAGCGACCAGGATCCGCCCGAGCCGCTCGTCGTCCTCATCGCTGCGGGGCGCGACGATGGCCGTCTCGGCCTTGGTGTGCTTGCCCTTCAGTCTCATCACTCAGCAGTCCTCTAGCGACCGACACCGGCAGCGAATCGCGGGCGGGCGTCGATGTCCTTCGGGTAGAGACTGCGCGCGACCGCGTCCTCCTCGGTGATGATCCCGTCCTGGATCATCTGCGACAGCGACTTCTCGAGGGTCACCATGCCGTCCTGCGCACCCGTGACAAGGGAGTTGCGCAACTGATGGGTCTTGCCCTCCTTGATCAGGTTGCGCACAGCTGGCGTCGCAGTGAGCACCTCATAGGCGGCGGTCATGCCGCCACCGATCTTGGGGATGAGCCGCTGGTAGACGACACAACTCAACGCCGCGGCAAGCTGGACACGGATCTGGGCCTGCTGCTCAGCAGGGAACACGTCGATCATGCGGCCGAGCGACTGGGCGGTGGCGTTGGTGTGCAGGGTGGCGAAGACGAGGTGACCGGTCTCTGCCACGGTAAGGGCGAACTGGATGGACTCCAGGTCACGCATCTCACCGACGAGAAGAACATCGGGGTCCTCGCGGAGAACCGAGCGCAGTGCGTCGTGGAACGTCGCGGTGTCGGTGCCGACCTCACGCTGGTTGACTGCCGCCATCTTGTGGTCGTGGACGTATTCGATCGGGTCCTCGACCGTGATGATGTGGCAGCCGCGGTACGTGTTGATGTGGTCGATCAGGGATGCGAGCGTCGTCGACTTGCCGGAGCCCGTGGGTCCCGTCATCAGGATCAGGCCCTGGTGCTTCATCGCCAGATCGCGGAGCACCAGCGGAAGGCCCAGCTCGTCAGGAGTCGGGACCGTCCGCGGGATCATCCGCAGTGCTACAGCAGTGAGGCCACGCTGGGTGAAGGCGTTGCCGCGGATCCGTGCGTGCTCGCGCCAGGAGAACGAGAAGTCGTACTCGTGGCTGGTCTGCCAGACGTCAGACTGCTCCGGCGTCAGCACTTCCGCCAGCAGCGCATCCGTGTCTTCGCGTGTCAGGGGTGCTTCCCCTTGTACGGGTCGGAGTGTGCCGTCGACTCGCAACATCGGCGGCAGACCGACGGTGAGCATGAGGTCAGTGCCCCTTGCGCCCCAGAGCGCCTCAAGCAGCACGTCGACGCGTGCCCCGATGCGGTGCAGGTGGTGGAACACAGTCAGCTCCCATGTGGAGGATTCGGATGCCGAAGGGGAGCCGCCACCGGAGCGACGGCCCCCCTCAGGAGCTTGCGGTCAGCAGGGCGCGCCGGTGACCTTCTTTGCGGTCGGAGGCGTCGAACCATCGGCAGCGCCAGCCGTAATTCCGTTGACGTACTCCGAAGGGACATCGTGGAGAAGTCCGCCAGCCACGAGATCGGACAACTGGAGCGCACCGGCGGCACCAGTCCCGTCGTAGTTCCCGTTCTTGGCGTAGTACGCCTCGATCGCGGTGTTGACGATGCGCACCTCGGTCTTACAGGCCGAGACCTTGCTGTTGTTCGTGATGCCCCGAACGGAGAACACGACGATGGCTGCGAGCACGCCGAGAATGATGATGACGATCAGGAGCTCGATGAGCGTGAAGCCGCGCTGGTCGCGGCGGGCCTCGGCGAGGCGGTCAGTGAGTCGGCGCATGCCGGTTCCTCCAAAGGAGAGCAGTGGTTGATGGAAGCGGGCCCCCGAGCCGACCGTTGTCAAGGAAACGCCTGCTTCTGACACCGCGTCACGACAATCGAAATTTCTTTACTCAGAACCGTCGAAGGTGAAGATCACACCCGTTTTTCGGCCCTCGGATCCGAGGGTTTGCCTGCGCGGACGGCTCAAATGTGGAGAATGCGGATGACGCCTCGCAAGGCCGTTCGGGCTGATCAGACACGAAGAACACTGGAATGTCGGACAGCCTGCGCGAGCGGCGTGGCGTGGGCCACACTGTGGCCGTGGCTACGTCCTCCAAGCCTGCCAAGGCTCCCTCGAAGCAGTCGGTCGTCAACCTCTGGGACTTCCTCGTCAAGGGCGGGATCGCCGACCTGACCCGGACGCCGTCGGAGATCATCGACACTGGCCGGACGCGGGAGCTGCATCGCTACGAGAAGAAGAAGGGCGTGCGCAGCAAGGGGGTCCCGGTCCTGCTGGTGCCGCCGCTCGGTTCGCAGGCGTCCTGTTTCGACCTTCGGCAGGGGCTGTCGGTGGCCCAGGACTTCGTCGACCGGGGGCGCCCGACGTACCTCGTCGACTATGGACCGCTCAAGGGTGAGGACCGCAAGGTCGGCATCGAGCACTTCATCAACGACGTGCTGCCGCCAGCGATCCGCAAGGTGTCCGAGGACGCCGGCGGCAAGGACGTGCACCTCGTCGGCTGGTGCATGGGCGGGCTGCTCTCCCTCGGCACCGTCGCCGTCCACCCCGACCTCCCGGTGCGCAGCGTCGCCATGGTCGCCAGCCCGTTCGACCTGTCCAAGCAGCCGATCCTCAAGCCCGTCCAGATCGCGGCCAAGCTCACCGGCGGCCGCGTCGTCGGCTCCGCCCTCAAGGCCGCGGGCTCCGTGCCTGCACCCGTCGTGAGTCTCGGGTTCAAGGCCACCGCGCTGCCGACGTACCTCAAGAAGCCCCGCACCCTGTGGAACAAGCGCGAGGACCGCGAGTTCCTCGGTCAGGTGCAGGCCGTCGACCACATCATGAACAACATGCTCGCCTATCCGGGGCGCGCGACCATTCAGGTCTACCAGCGGCTCGCGATCCGCAACGAGCTCGCCACCGGCCGCATCCAGGGACCCAACGCCCTCGTCGACCTCGCCACCGTCAAGGTCCCCGTCATGAACGTCGCAGGCAAGACCGACGTCCTCGTCCCGGCCGCCGCCGCCCACCACGTCGGCGACCTCGTCACCAGCTCCCCCGACGTACGCCTGCCCCTCGCGCCCGGCGGACACCTCGGCGTCCTCACCGGCACCAAGGCGCCCGAGACCACGTGGGTGGAGATCAACGACTTCCTGGCTGCACATGACCGGAAGCGGAAGCCGAAGGCCGAGTGAGGCCCTGACCGTCGCTCGGAGTCCCGGTCATGCTGTGCGAGTCGTGCGGCGAGACCTGGCTGGACGCGAGCGTCGCTCACGCTCTTGACGCACTTCTGACGGAGATGCTCATTTCCGGGACACTCGAATTGCGAGCCTTCCCGTCAACCGCCGCAGCCTGAGGTTCCTCCTCACGCCTCCGGGCGGCGCAGCGCCCGATCCACCACGAACGGCAGATGCCGGATCGCAACGGCCGCGAATCTGCTGTCGCGGCCGGGGATGACGAGGAAGCCCCGCCTTCGGCGAAGAGCGCGGATCAGGGTGTCGGCGACGGCTTCGGGGGTCAGGGTCGCGACACTCTCCTCCGCGGCCAGGACCTCCGGCGGCTTGTGCCGGTTCTCCTCCTCGAAGCCGGGCGTCAGCGTGTTCGGCGGGCACAGCGTGAGGACGCGGACGCCGTACGGCCGGACCTCCCGGCGCAGCGCCTCCGAGAACCCGATGACGCCGAACTTCGACGCGCTGTAGACCGTGTAGCCGAACACGCCCGCCAACCCCGCCATCGACGACGTCGTCACGATCGTGCCGCCACGCCGGGCCCGCAGGTGCGGGAGGACGGCCCGGCAGACGTTGATCGTGCCGAGCAGGTTGGTCGCGATCATGCCCGTCACGTCGTCGGCGGGCAGGTCCTCGAGATAGCCGGGGCGGGCATAGCCGGCGGTCGTCACGACAAGGTCCGGTACGCCGAGCACCACCACGAGCTCGTCGACGACCGTCCGCACCGCGTCGGCGTCCGTCACGTCGACCGCGCGGGCCTGCGCCCTCTCCCCCGCCGCGCCGGCGGCTCGGAGGCGCGCAAGTGCCACGTCCAGCTTGGCCGCCGACCGCGACAGGATCACCACCTGACGCCCCTCAGTCACCAGTCTCTCCGCGACCGCGAGACCGATCCCCTCCGAACCACCGAACACCAATGCCAGACCAGCCATGGGGCCACGCTCCCAGATCAGCGGCCGACGTGCTCCTCGAACACCAGCACCGTCTGCGTGGCGACCACCTCCGGCAGACCCTGGATGCGCTCGAGGACGATCTCGCGCAGGTGCTCCGCGTCGCGGGCGCGCACGAGGATGACGCAGTCGAAGTCGCCCGTCACCAGCGCGACGTGGGCGGCCTCCTCGATCGCCCACGCCTTCTTGCGGAACGACTTCCATGAGTTCTGCTTGGTGCGGACATGGACGTACGCCGTGACGCCGAGGCCCAACGCCGCCGGATCGACGTCGATGGTGAACCCCCGGATCACGCCCGACTCCACGAGCCGGTTGACGCGGGAATAGGCACTCGCTCGACTCACCCCGACGTGTTCGGCGACCGCACGGATCGACGTACGCGAATCGGCACGCAGGACGTCCAGAATCTCACGATCGACGGCATCCATGCTGGACATCCTGACACGACTGCGGCCCCGGTGGTAGCCATTCGTCCGACCATCCTCGCCTTGATGTGGACGGCGTCACACAATGCAGGCATGTTCGAGGAAGCTCAGTACTTCGCACCCGTGACCGCTGACGAGGACGGATCCCTCAAGGTTCACCTGGGTGCCGACCACCCCGGGTTCGCCGACCCCGACTACCGCGCCCGTCGCGACGCGCTCGCCACCCTCGCCAGCGCCTGGCGCCCCGGCACCCCGTGCCCGACCGCGGCGTACACCGACGACGAGCACCGCGTCTGGCAGGTCGTCAGCGAAGCGCTCATCCCCAAGCACCGCGCGTACGCCTGCCGCGAATTCCTCGACGGCAAGGAGTCCCTCGGCCTCCCGATCGACCGGATCCCCCAACTCACCGAGGTCTCCTCGTGGCTCGCGCCGCTGACCGGCTTCGGCTACCGCCCGGCCGCTGGCGTCGTTCCGCTGCGCGAGTTCTACACGACCCTCGCCGACAAGTCGTTCTGGTCGACGCAGTACGTCCGGCACCACTCAGTGCCGCTCTACACCCCCGAGCCCGACGTACTGCACGAGGTCGTCGGCCACGGCAACACCCTCGCCAACCCCCGCTTCACCGCGCTCTACGAACTCG